>NSIA01000023.1 GCA_002737585.1 Planctomycetaceae bacterium
ATCGACTGCCGCCGAATCCTGGTCCGCCCGGCCCACCMGCTGGACGCGGGCGCGGAACTGGAAGTACTTCTGCTTGCTCAACGCGGATGACCTGCGGGCCCGAAAGTGCCGTCTTGGTAGGCGTAAGCGTCTGACCAATAGCGCGCACGTTTTCGGGGCGCTTGGGAACGTTCATCAACGGCGGCGATGATGCCGGCTGAATCGTGTGTCGCACCGGCGGCTTGACCACCGCTGCGGGCGCGGCCTCTACTGGCTTCGTTGACCGATGCGCCTTGCCGATGACGGACGGACTCACTGGTGCGCCGACCACGGTGTGCGGGGCAACACTCTCCGGCGACGTGACCACGGAAATGTCCTCGCCGGGGAGGCGCGGAGCAAGATCAAGTTCAGGTACTTCGGGAATGACAAATGCGGTTGCGGCGGCACTGGAAGCATCGGACGAAACAACTGGGGTCGATGCGCGCGTCTCGCTCGCAACGGGTTGCGGAGCAACCGCTGCTGGTACGGACTTGGAAACCACCTTCGCAGCGGCGGGAGCAGCCGGTGCAGTTGATGGTGCTGCGGCGACTGCTGCAGGAGCAGTGGCAACAACTTGCGCGGTCGGCGCTGCTGCGCTAGCAGACGACGGAACGGGAGCCGCTGCATCAGTGTTCGGCTTGGCAGCGCGTGCTGGCGCCTTCTTACCCTTGGAAGTCGACGGAGCATCCGCTTGGGCATCGCCGGCATCGGTAGCGGGCGCCGAATCGGTCGACGCCGTCGTGACCTTCGTGCGCGGCTCGGGCTTCGGGCGCGCTTCAAATTTGGCGGTTGTTTCAACAGCGGTGGCTGTGGCAACGCCACCGCTACCGAACCACTCGCGGATTGTTTCCGCAAGACCGATCGATACGGTGCTCGACGCCGTCTTGGCCTGGTCGACAACGCCTTCGCTCTCGCACTTGGTCTTGATGTCCTTCCAGTCGACACCAAGGTCCTTGGCAAGTTGTGAAATTCGTACCTTCTGAATCTGCTTCGACACTCGTGTTGCTCCTCAGGGAAATGCCCGTCGTTTCGTTCGCCCGCCGTAATTAACTGCCGCCGCCAAGAATGGAATCCGCGGCGCTCTCGGCGCCCGCATCGGTCTGTACCGCTGCATCGCGCACGCCGCCGCCGCCAAGCAAGAGATCGGTGGCCTGCATGTCTTCCGCCTTGCGAACCGCGTCTTCTTCCGCTGCGATGCGCTGCTCCTCAGCGACAATCTTGCCCTTCTCGCTGCATGCGTAGACGACCTGCTCAGCGAGTTCCTCGGACATGCCGATTTCCGCTGTGAGGACAGGCACGCCGACTTCTTCAATGTCAAAGACGCTGATGAGGCCAAGGGCGCCCATCTTGTCCAACATCGCATCAGTGAAGCCTTCAAGTGGACGCACGGTCTCTTCAATCGCCTGCAGGTTGCGCTCAAATTCAGCAGGGGTCAGGATGTCAACATCCCAACCGGTGAGGCGCGCAGCAAGACGGACATTCTGTCCGCGGCGACCGATCGCGAGCGACAGTTGATCTTCGCGAACGATGATCGTGCCGCGGCCGAGTTCGAAGCAGAGACTGACTTCCTCAACTTCAGCCGGCTTCAACGCATTGGCGATGAGCACCTGGCTCGACTCGTTCCAACGAACGATGTCAATCTTCTCACCACCGAGCTCGTCAACGATGTTGCGAATACGACTGCCGCGCACGCCGACGCACGCGCCGACCGGATCGACCTTGCTGTCAACGCTTGAGACTGCGAGCTTGGTACGGAAACCGGGCTCGCGGCTCATGGCCTTGATCTCGATCACGCGCTCGGCAACTTCTGGAACTTCTGCCTCAAACAGCTTGCGAATGAAGTCTGGATGAGCGCGGGAAAGCACTACCTTCACTTGGCTGGTCGCATCGCGAACATCAAGAATCAGGCAGCGAACGCGATCGCCGGGCTGGAATTGCTCGCCAGGAATCTGCTCGCTGCGCGGCATGAATCCTTCGATGCGCTCAATCTGCACCATGAGGGCGCCGCCCTCGTAACGAGCTGCGGTGCCGGTGACAAGTTCGCCTTGTCGCTTGCCGAATTCTTCGAGCAGCGAGTTGCGCTCGTCTTCACGGAAGCGCTGAATCATGACCTGCTTGGCGGTCTGTGCTGGAATGCGACCGAGCGACTTCAGGTCAACATCGGAACGAATGCCGTCTTCGTCTTCTCGCCACAGCGTGATAGCGCCAGTGGCGCGATCGATCTCGCATCCAAAGTCCTCGGTGTCGAGTGAATTGAAATGCTTGCGGGCGGCGCTGACCATGGCCTGCTCAAGGTCGTGAATGAGCAGTTCGCGGTCGATGTTGCGGTCGCGGGCGATCGAATCAAGGATGGCAAGTGTTTCGCGGTTCATGGTGAGGTGCTCCGAAGCGTGGATGATGAGATGTAGTGAAAGATGTGCTGTGCGAGTGAATGATTCAGACTGGTCCGACGGGACCGACTGAGCCGACCGAACGACCGGGTGACCAGAAACGAAACGGGCCACGCGTCCGGTCGACGCATGGCCCGCCTTGGCGGCCGAAGAACCTCGTGCGGCGCGGCGGTCAACCCATACGGGCGACCTCCGGGCGGACGCTGGGGACGCAACCAAGACGCACGTCGACGATGCGCGCGGCATCGACGACCAGCAAGCAGACCATGACGCTTTGAGGCGTCATGGGAGGCGGCTGGAGCCGGAATTCAGGATCGAAGTAGCGATCATGGACGGCAGTGCAAGGAAGCGGACCCAGGACACTGAGGACCTGGAAACCAAGACGGACGGCCCCGGAACATCCGGAGCAGGCGCGTGATTATAGCAGATATCGTTGAATTTGTCGCGTTCAACCCCTCCGGACCGCCTCCGGCGCTCCTACCCCTCCTGGCGCGCGCCAAACAGCGAAACTCGCTCGTTTATTCACTCCCCCACGCGGCTAACCTGCATCCTTGTATGACCAATGAACAGCCTGCCGCACTCTGCTGCCCTGCACGTACTTCCTTGCGCTGGCTGATCCTGGCACTGACGCTGTTGGCATCTGCGGCCATGAATCGTGGAGCCTTTGCACAGGGGAGTTCCGCCTCCAAGGTGGAAGTTCGCACCGCGGCCGCGCTACTCAAAGCCTCACCGGGCGACACACTCCCCATTGCCGTGGAATTGGACATTGCCAGGGACTGGCACATTTGGACAAGCGAAGTGCAATCGCGCGCATTGCCGGCTGGCATGACCGCCTTCGACGGCGCCATCTTTACGGCGATTGATGTGAAGACCCTGCCGGCCGGCGCAGCTATGGTGAGCGTTGCCGACATCCAGTGGCCGGCAGCTCATGCGGTGAAGGGCGACTTGGGCGAAGGACCGCAGACCTTTGGTGTCTATGAAGGCAAAGTGGTTGCGTTTGTTCCGGTGATCATTGCGCAATCTGCTTCTGGAACCGTGGAATTTGCAATCACCATTGAATTCCAAGCGTGCAGCAATACGTGCCTTGGGCCAGCGACGGTCGAGCAGAAGGTGACACTGGAAATCACTCCGGGCGCTCGAGCCACTGCCGGACCCGGGGAGACGCCGCTCTTTGCGGGGTTTGATTCCACCGTCTTTGGACGGATCAAAGAGACATCTGCCATGGGAAGTGGCGGCGCGCTTGGGCGTGCTAAGCCAATCAAGGTTCCGCTCTTTGGCTGGGACTTTGAACTCGACCCAGAATCAGGCGTGTTCTTCCCGATCATGCTGCTCTTGGCATTTGTGGGCGGAATCATCTTGAATTTCACGCCCTGCGTTCTGCCGGTGATTCCGCTGAAGATCATTGGGCTTGCTAACGCTGGAGCAGGAAGTCGCATGCGCGTCTTTATGTTGGGCGTGGCGATGTCGGTCGGCGTAGTTGGATTTTGGTTAGCACTTGGCATCTTGCTTAGTTCAGCAAAGGGCTTTGAACAATCAAATCAGCTATTCCAATACCCGGCATTCACGATTGGTGTGGGCATCTTCATTGCTCTCATGGCCATCGGTATGGCTGGCTTCTTCAGCGTCGGGCTGCCGCAATGGGTCTACGCCATCGAACCGAAGCATGAGTCGATCGGTGGCAGCGTGATCTTTGGCGTGATGACCGCCGTGCTATCAACGCCGTGCACCGCGCCGCTCATGGGCGCGGCAGCAGGATGGGCGGTCACCACCAAGAATCCATACACGATTATCGCTGTGTTCTTCACGATTGGCCTGGGCATGGGTGTGCCGTACCTGGTGCTCAGTGCGTTCCCGCAGATGGCACGAAAGCTGCCGCGCGGCGGCCCTGCCAGCGACGTTCTCAAGCAAGTGATGGGAATGCTGCTCTTGGCCGCGGCGGTGTATTTCATCGGCGCGGGGATCAATGGACTTCGCGAAGAACCGCTGACCCTCTACTGGTGGGTGATTGGCATCACTGGCGCTGCCGCCGGACTATGGATGACCGTGCGAACTTTGCAAATTGCAAAGAAGACTAGTACAAAGGTGATCTTTGTTACCGTCGGACTATTCATTACCGCAGTGTCCGTTGCCATCCCGCCGGTGTTGACCTACGAGCGCCTGCCTTGGAACAAGTACACACCCGCTGCGCTCACTGCTGCCCAGAATGCTGGCAAGGTGGTCGTGCTCGACTTCACCGCAGAGTGGTGCATCAACTGCAAGACCTATGAGAAGACCATTCTGGAGTCCGACGAAGTGTCGGTTGTCCTGAACGAGCCCGGCGTTGTTCTTCTCAAAGTAGACATCACCGGCAAGAATGAGGCCGGCGCTGCCAAACTCGCAGAGCTGAACTATGTCACCATTCCACTCTTAGTGGTCTATGCCCCCAACGGCACCGAAGTGTTCAAGAGCGAGGCGTACACGCGCCAGCAAGTGATCGATGCGGTGCGCAAGGCGCAAGGCAAGTAGCTGACG
>NSIA01000018.1 GCA_002737585.1 Planctomycetaceae bacterium
AACGCCACGCGATCTGGTTGCGCTTGGCAAATCAATGACGCTCGCTGGTCGCATTGCGCAGTCACTTGGAGACGCACCTGCATTCTCCGGCGCACGCACCGCACTCGAAGAAGCTGCAGCGAAAGTTGCAACGCTGACCACCCGAATCAGCGCTGCATGCAACGAGCAACCACCCTCTCACATGCGCGACGGTGGTTTATTCAAAGACGGTGCTGATGCAGAGATCGACGAATGCCGATCATTGCAGCGCGACGCCACCGCATGGATGGCGCGCTATCAAGCAGAACTCGGCGAGCGACACGGCATTCCAAGCCTGAAAATTGGCTACAACCGTGTGTTTGGCTACTACATTGAAATCACGCATGCCCACTCGGCCAAGGCGCCCGCTGAGTTCACGCGCCGCCAGACGCTGCGCAACGCTGAGCGCTACATCACGCCGGAGTTGAAGACGTTTGAGGACAAAGTTCTCTCCGCCGAGTCGCGCGCCGTTGCACGCGAACGCGCACTCTTTGATGCGCTCTGTACCGAAGCCGCCGAACGCCTCCCGGAACTCGTCCGCTTTGCTGACGCCGTTGCAAGCCTCGACGCTGTTGCAAGCCTTGCCGAAGTTGCCGCGCGCCACCGCTGGGTTCGCCCAGAAATTGTGGAAGAATCGGTCCTTGAAATCACCGGTGGCCGCCACCCCGTTCTTGATGAATTGTTGCGCGACCGATTCGTTCCCAATGACACTGAACTTGGCACCGCGCTCCAGCCTGCAACATTGGCACTCATCACCGGACCAAACATGGCCGGCAAGAGCACCTACATTCGTCAGACCGCGCTSATTGTCCTCCTTGCACATATGGGGAGCTTCGTGCCAGCGGAGCGCGCTGTTGTTGGAATCACCGATCGCATCTTCACCCGCATCGGTGCCAGCGATGAACTGCACTCCGGCCAATCCACCTTTATGGTGGAAATGACTGAAACAGCTCGCATTCTCAATCATGCAACGCCGCGATCACTCGTAGTGCTTGACGAAATCGGCCGCGGGACTAGCACGCTTGATGGACTCAGCCTGGCATGGGCGATCACCGAACACCTCGCCGCCGCCGGTGCGCGGACGCTCTTTGCAACGCACTACCACGAACTCACTGACCTCTCCACCCGGATCGCGGGCGTTCGCAACCTGCACGTTTCCGTGCGCGAATGGAAGGGCGACGTTGTGTTCTTGCATCGCATTCTTCCTGGCTCCACCGATCGCAGTTACGGCATTCATGTTGCGCAGATTGCTGGCATTCCAAAGTCTGTTGTCGCCCGCGCCAAGGATGTGCTCAGTACCCTTGAAGTGAACAGTTCGCCAAAGTCAACACGTGGAACGCGCGGACGCGGCAACAGTTCAGCCACCGCAACCGGCGCACAACCAGTGGATGCCATGCCGCTCTTTGCAAGCCACGCAGAAAGCGCCCCGCCCCATCCAGCCATCGAAAAACTCCGTCTGCTTGACTTGAACACCCTCACCCCACTCCAAGCATTTGACATGCTTCGCCAACTGAAAGTGACTACTACCGATGCTTGACAGCAGTACCTGGAAAACCGCACACAGCGCTGGATTGACTTGGCAGAACTACCTCACCGCGCACGCCGAACGCACGGCTGGTTGGAAAGCGCACATCGCCGCCGCCCGGCTCACTGCTGAACAGGGCGTGCATCTTGCAAGTTTCACGCGCCGTATGAATGTCTTGGTACTCACCGGCGCGTGGTGCGGCGACTGCGCTGTGCAATGCCCCATGATCGGCGCCATTGCCGCCGCGTGCCCGGTGGCCGACGTTCGATTCTTAGAGCAGGCTGACCACGCTGACCTTGCTGATCAACTGCGCATCTGTGGCGGAACCCGCGTGCCCACCGTGGTGTGGTGCTCGGAGGACTTTAACTTCTGCTCCATGCTGGGCGATCGCACCCTGGCGCGCTACCGATCAATCGCCGCGCGGCAACTTGGTGCATCGTGCCCACTGCCATGGGCGACCGTTGCCAGTGATGAAACAAGCGCCACGCTGCAAGACTGGCTTGAAGAGTTTGAACGCGTTCAGTTGATGCTTCGCACCTCGCCGCGCTTGCGGCAATTGCACGGCGACTAACTGATGTACGGCGCGGCGATCACCCTTGTGGCCGCGTGCTTCATGGCGGCGGTCGCGCCGACACAGTCATCCAAGCCGCTTGACCCAACACAATCGGCGCCACCACAACAACAGCCCGCAGAGCCGCCATCCGCACGCGCCGCCAGTGAATTAGCACTCAAATCACTTGCGGCGCACCCCACATGGATTCGCCGCCTGATGGCCACCATGCGCCTCGAGCGCGCCGACGAATCCGGCGTGCGCGAGCGGCTCAATGCACTGGCGCTTGATTCCGATCCGCGCGTTC
>NSIA01000019.1 GCA_002737585.1 Planctomycetaceae bacterium
ATGCGGCTGGGAAGTACCCGCTGACCGCGTCGACCGCGGCGCACGCGTGCTTGCGAAAGCAAGCGAAGGCACGGATCGATTGCTGGCGGTCGAACTGATCGGCGCACTGGAAGCGCAAGGCCGCAGCGAACGCAAACTCACCGAGTTCGGGAAAGACACGCTTGCCTCCGTCATCGCACGCCTCGACCGCGATGACGGTGGCGCCCTCAGTCCWCGGATCGCCGCCATCACCGGCGCGCGCGATACCCGCGTCGGCTGGAAGTGGCGCTCCTGGCTTGACCGCAACCGCAACAGCATGCGCATTGATGCGGCAGCGCTCATCGGCCCCAAAGTAGCGGTCGTGCAGAATGCCATCGCACAACTGGATGATGCGGGATTCGTTCGCTTCACAGCAGCCCTTGATGAACTCTTCAAGAAGCCGATTGACCTAGCAGTAGCCATTGATTGCACCGCCAGCATGTCCGCCGAAATCGCCTCCGCACAGGCAGGAATCGATGATCTGATGCGCTTCGTCAATGCTGTCACTGGCGGCATGCGCGTAGCCATTGTCGGTTTCCGAGATCAACAAGACGAGTTCCAACTCATGGGTTGGGACTTCACCGCTGATCCCGCCGAAGCACGCACCCGCATTTGGAAGCTCTCTGCCGACGGCGGCGGCGACGAGCCAGAGATGGTCTATGAAGCCATGCGCATGGCGTACGGAAAGTTCTCGTGGCGATCGCAATCGCAAAATATCATGGTGCTGATCGGTGACGCTCCACCGCACCCCGGTTGGGGAAGCCGCACCGTGGACATGTCACAAGCCGCGCGTGCCCACGGAATCACTACCTACGTGATCAGCGCCCGCTCCATCACCAAGACGGAAGAAGTAAAGCACTTCACTGAAATCGCGCGCATGGGCGGCGGTCGAGTGATTCGCCTGAGCGATCGCAACGACCTGGTTGCAGAACTCGCCGGGCTCGCCCTCAGCGATAACTGGCATGATCAGATGGTGGGCGTCTTTGAGCGGTACCTGCAACTCTGCCGCTAAGAAACTGTCCCGGCTGAATTCCCCCAACTTCCGGTACCAGGCCGGCGCGTGGTTTCCGCGCTACCGCCGATTGGTTCCGACGTCTTACCCGCCAACTTCCACGCGCCCTCAAGCATGGCGCGAACACCCTCGCCCGTGGCACCGGAGATGGCAATTGGTCGCTCGCCTTTACGCATACCGATCGCGCCGGCAAACCGCTCGATGCGTTCTTCGCGCTCCTCTGGCTCAACAAGGTCAACCTTGTTCAAGACCACCAACTCTGGCTTCTCCGCCAGTTCGGCTGAGAATTCCAAGAGCTCCTTGCGGATCATGTGCCAATTCGCCGCGGGATCGCTGCCATCAAGCGGCGCAAGATCCACTAAGTGCACGATGGCGCGGGTGCGCTCCACGTGCTTCAAGAAGTCATGACCAAGACCAGCGCCCTGCGCCGCGCCTTCAATGAGACCGGGAAGATCTGCAAAGACCATTCGTCGATCCGGATCAAGTTCAGCGATCCCCAACTGCGGGCTGAGCGTGGTGAACGGATAGGCGCCCACCTTGGCATTGGCTCGGCTAATGGCGCTCAAGAGCGTGCTCTTGCCGGCATTGGGAAGCCCAACGAGCCCCACATCGGCAATCAATTTCAGTTCAATCAGGAGGCGTCGCTCAACGGCCAACTCGCCGGGCGTGC
>NSIA01000020.1 GCA_002737585.1 Planctomycetaceae bacterium
GTCCACCGGTACATCCTTGCCGGCGGTCAAGATCACGCCGTCACCCATCAACATGTCAAAGCGAGGCGAGAAACGCTGCGTCTTTCCAGTCTTATTGGCGATCGTGTACGTGAACACCCAGAAGCGTCCACCGGTCGGCGTGTCGGTCACGATGGAGAGCGCACCGGGGCGGAAATCAAGGTCATCCGCAGTGGCGGGACGAACCTTGGGAATCAACTTGGAATCTGGCACCACTGGCGGCGCTGCATTGGGGGTGCGTGCAGCGGCGGGCTGCACGGCCATCAGCCCAACCGTCAAGACGGCCAGACCGAGTGCGCAAGCGAGGGGACGAATCACGGCGTTCGGGGCTGCAAACATGGTCCGGATTCTACGGCTCGGAAGGCTTCCCGGTTACGCTCATCATGTGCCTTTTCGACGACTCTTTCGCGGAAGTGACAGCTCCCCCTCGGAGTTGCTGTGCAGCAAGGCCAATCCCGACGACCGAGCAGCCGCGCTTTCCTCGGTCCTTGGCTCCACGGTGGCCGCTGCACCCGCCTTCGAGCGCCGAGCCGCTTCACAAGGCGTGGACCTGACGCACCTCTGGACTGCGCATCAGGATGAGCGACTGGTCGCTGCCACCCTTGTGATACCCCATCCAGGGCGCACGGCGCTCCTCATGTCGACGGCACCCCGTGACCACCCGCACGCGGCGCAAGTGGGAAGCCTGATCACCGCCACCCTGAAAGCAAGTTTCCAACTTCCACAGATCCGACTGGTACAGGCACTTTCGTCAGCAAACGAAAGCCTGCGCACCAGCGCTTGGGTAGCGGGTGGCATGCGTCATCTCGCCACGCTGGAATACATGGAGCGCCCTATTCACACCGGTGAGATCCGCTCCGTTCCCGTACCTGCTCCGTTTCGCCTTGCGCCATGGAACTCCGCCGACCGCTCCATGCTTCAAGCGCTGCTCACAGAGACCTACCAAGACACGCTTGATTGCCCCGGCCTTGCAGAGTTGCGCACACCCACCGATATTGTTGATGGCCACCTTGCCGCCGGCGAACACGATGCATCACTGTGGACCATTGCCTTTGAGAATGAACGCCCAGTCGGCGCGCTGCTCCTTACGCCGTCACCGTCCACTGATTCCACCGAGGTGATCTACCTTGGTTTAGTACCGCAAGCCCGCGGTCGTGGTCTTGGTAGCGCACTGCTCGCACATGGCATGGCACTCGCGGCACAGCGTCCCGAACCAAACATCGCACTTGCAGTGGACGCGCGAAATTCACCCGCGCTTGCTCTGTACGCGCGCGCCGGATTCTGCGCGTTGCGTCGTCGTGAGGCATTCGTCGCGCATCCCGCGCCCTACGCGATTTCCTCTGCGCCTGTCAAGTGACGACGGTTGTCCACAATCGGCAAGCAACACGATGCATAAACGGTGGATGAAATTAGTTTCTGCGAGGGAATTGCTACGGACTACGGCACTTACGCAAGCGTGATTCAACATCACATTCACTTGCCCCTTGCATCAATGCAAATTCCGGCTAGCCTTCACCGTGCTCCGCAGGAAGTGGAGCATTCAACAGCGCCGCTTGTGTGGCGCCCCACTGGAATCAGCGCGGCCATGAGCGCCCGCAATCACCACTGGAGCGCCGCGTAAGCGGAGTGTTGAGCGCCGTGCAAGTCATCGGAGATGACCGCACGGAGTGGACACGGACGATCCTGAAATCCTGTCGGCATGCACTGCCTCGTTCAGTTCGAACAAGGGAGCGGTGGCTTATTCGCCATCGGCGCATGCTATTTCCATCGTTGCCGCATTGCGGTCATCACTGCGCCTCGCGCCCTCACTGATAGGACCCACCGAACCGTGACGACCGCCACCGTACAGGCCTCCAAACTCCAAGCAACGCCGGACGCCGCCCTCCTCAGTGAGGCTCCAAGCAGCGCATCCATCGAACGCCGACTGGCCGCTCGCATCGGCGCAGCCCGGTATCGGATGTGGTTTGCCGAACCGTCCTGCCTGACCCTGAACGGTTCCGAATTGGTGGTTAACGCATCCAGCCCCTTCGCCGCTGAGTGGGTTGAACGCAATTTCCGTGACGAACTTGCCGGCGTGGCCGCCGACGTGGGGCTACTCACCGTCCGCATCGTTGCCTTGGACGAATCCGCTGCCACTGAGTCTCCGATATCCGGGAACATGGCACCCGCGCCCGCCGCCACCACCGTTCCCGCCATCCGACGCGATCAACCGCGCTGGCGCCGCTTGGAAGACTTTGTGGTCGGTGATTCAAACCGCATCGCGTTCGAGGCCGCGCGCCGGCTGGCAGAGGACAACCTCGGCGGCATCCGCAGCATTCTCTTGCACGGTGGTTGCGGCGTTGGAAAGACGCACTTACTGCAAGGCCTGTGCGCCGATCGCCGATCGCGCTTCCCCAATGAGCGCATTCGCTACACCACCGGCGAGCAGTTCACCAACGATTACATCCAGTCAGTCCGCGCTGGCAACATCGAAGCGTTCCGGGCGCGCGTGCGCAAACTGGACCTCCTCGCTCTTGATGACGTGCACTTCCTTTCCAACAAGGGTGCCACCCAGGCAGAATTCCTGCACACCATCGACGCCATCGGCCTCGCCGGTGCGCGGGTCGCCATCGTCACCGATGCGCATCCGCGCGCGCTCCGCGCCTTCAGTGAATCCCTCGTCAGTCGATTGCTCGGCGGCATGGTGGTGCAGGTGGAAGCTCCCGATCGCAACACCCGCGAGGCGTTGGTACTCCGCTTGGCCGAAGAACGTGGCATTGCGCTTGAGCCAGCAGCTGCCCGTGCCGTCAGCGACCGCGCCATCGGCAGCGTCCGCGAGATTGAAGGCGCCCTCGCCCGCATTGCCGCCGCACTCCTCCTGGAAGACATGGGCGGCGTCGCCACACTCACCATCGTGGAACGGGCGCTGGGTATCGGTGAATCCGGAATTCGCGGCGTCCCGCCCCGCATTGCAGCCATTGTTGAAGCCACTTGCGATGAACTGGGCGTCAACCGTGACGACCTCGCTTCCACTGGTCGCCATCGCCGCGTGGTGCTCGCCCGCGGAGTAGTGGTCCACCTCGCCCGCGAAATGACCACCCTCAGCTTCCCGGAAATTGCTCGCCACCTCGGTCGGACCGCTCACTCGAGCGCCCACGCCGCCGCGCGACGAGTCCGGGACATGCTCGACCGTGGCGATGAATTGCCCCCCGATGAGAACACCCCCGGGGTTCGCAGTATTCGCGAATTGGTGGAAACCGTGCGCCGCGGTGTCGAGCGCCGTGGCCGGGCGGCGCGATAGACTTCCACGCATGCTGCTGACTGAGCCCTTCCACCACGTCCGGCGCATCGCGGGCGTGGTGATGACAGCGATCGTGTGTGTCGCCCCCGCCTCCGCCCAGTTCTATGAGAAGGTCGATCTCTCCAAGGCGGCGATTGACATCTTGGAGAACTCACTCACGGGCACCGATCCGGCCACCGGAAGTTATGTTGCTGGCATCGCAGGAACCAATGACCCGGGAACGGAGGCGCTCTTTCGTGCCATGGTGCGCAGTCGGCTCGCCGGACCGCGCGTCTACGGCGTCCTTGGAACGGCGCTCATCAGTAAGAAGGGCATCGATCCAGCGTTGCTGGCTGACATCACCGCCCGTGACGAACGCGCGGCCATCATTCGCGAAGCCAACATTACTGGCATCCTTCGCGTTTCCCCAGTCGCGGTGCTCTTGGCACAAGGCAACTTTCCTGACGCCGCGCTGCTTTCGTTGATCGCTGAGATCGACCGCCGCAACGAAGAGTGGGACGCAGCGCCGGTTCGTGCGTTGATTGCCAACAACGATCCGGTTGCCGCGGGATTCGCCGCACTCTTACTGCGCGACGGAAGTGCCAAAAATCCCAGCGACCTTGCCCCGTGGGAAGCATTCAAAGTACGCCTCTTGGCGTTGCCACCGGCTGATCGCAATGGCACGATGCGTGCGCTTGTCGAAGCATCCATGATCTTTGAACTCAAGAGCGCTGCAGCGCCGCTCCTTGAACTGGCAAGCACCGAGCCATTTACCATCGATACTCGCATTGGCGCCATCGGCATGGCACTCCGCATTGATACACCTGCTGGGGTCGCTGCCTGGCAAGATCACGTGGCCGCCAACCGTTCCCAAACGGCACTGGTGCGCGCCGGCTTACAACTGTTGGCATCGTCAGACCGTGGCATCCCACCAACGGCGTTCGATGCGATCCGCAATGGCAATCAAGTCCTGGACGCAATGGCGGACACCGGCGCGGCCATCAGTGGCGGCAAAGATCCGGTGGCGGCGCTCATCAAACTGCTTGATGCCGGACATCCACTCAGCGCCGAGTGGGCACTGATCCGCGCCTCCGAACTTCCACCGGAATCGTCCGCGATTGTCTGGAAGCATCTGCTGACACGCATGGATGATCCCGATCTCGAAAATCGTCCCACCTCGGTCTTGGTGGCGGGGCTTGCGCGCGAACTCATGAAGAGCGACCCGGCCGCCGTGGCCGCCCTGGTGGAGCGCGTCAAGGATGACCCGAACCTGGTGGTTGCTGCCATGAACGGTGTGAACGACAGTTGCGTTGCTGCCGGAGCAGATATTGCCCGAGCGCGCCGTGGCTCACTGCCGCGCGCCGGCGAAGGACTGGCTGTCCTGATCATCGCGCGTGCCGGCGCTCCGCTTTCCACCAATGACCTGGATGTGCTCGGTCGAGCCGCCGCCGGCGGTGGTGATCTTGACGCTTTGCGAACACTGCAAGCCGCCTGGTTCTACGCCCGCGCTTGCAAGAAGACCGAAGAACTGATCACGCGCATTGCGGGAGAGCAGGCCTCGGCGACGTCCGCGCCAGCACCCACAGTGAATGCACCTCAGTAATTACTTTGTTTGATACGAGTTCCCATGCCCCACCCTGCTTCTAATCCCGTCATTCCGCTCAACCGCCCCGAGATCCTYGAATCCGACATCGAGTTGGTGGTGGACACCTTGCGGCGCGGC
>NSIA01000021.1 GCA_002737585.1 Planctomycetaceae bacterium
CCTTCTTCAACGATATGACGGAAGAGGAAGTGAACATCGTGTGTGATGTCTTAGAGATGGCATTGAACCGCACTGGCGGAACGCACCGCGCGTAAAGCAGCGCTGGAGTGAGCGCGCCATCCACCGCGCAGTTTCGTACCGTTGCTCTGATTGCCAGCGATTCCGCTTACTCCCACTCAATAGTGGCGGGTGGTTTGCTGGAGATGTCATACACCACGCGATTCACGCCCTTCACCTCATTGATGATGCGGTTTGAAATCCGCGCCAAGACGTCCCATGGCAAGCGCGCCCAATCGGCGGTCATGAAGTCCTCAGTGGTGACCGCGCGCAATGCAACCACCGAGTCGTAGGTGCGGCCATCGCCCATCACTCCCACCGTCTTCACGGGGAGCAACACAGCAAACACTTGGCTGGTCACTCGGTACAAATCTTCGGAGACGATTTCTTCCAGGAAAATTTCATCGCAATCGCGCAGGATGGCAAGCCGTTCCGGCGTGATCTCTCCAATCACGCGCACCGCAAGACCCGGACCCGGGAACGGGTGACGCCAGACAATCTGCGGAGGCAGCGCGAGCACCTCACCGAGGCGTCGAACCTCGTCTTTGAAGAGGTCGCGTAGCGGCTCAATGAGTTGGAATCCCAACTCCGCAGGCAGTCCACCCACGTTGTGGTGCAACTTGATGTTGGCAGCAGTTCCCGCCAGACTTGCGCCACTCTCAATGACATCGGGGTACAGCGTCCCTTGCGCCAACCAACGAGCGTTTGCACCAATGTCCTTGGCCGCCGCTTGGAAGACATTGATAAATCGATGCCCAATTCGGCGACGTTTTTCCTGCGGATCAGTGATGCCTTCTAGGTCAGCGAGGAACTCAGCGGAAGCATCGATCACGCGCAGGTCAACATCAAACGCGCCGCGGAAGGTGCTCTCTACCAAATCGCGTTCGCCGGTTCGCAACAATCCATTGTCCACAAAGATGCACGTCAATTGACTACCAATCGCGCGCGAGAGGAGCGCAGCAACCACGCTTGAATCAACGCCGCCAGACAGACCGCAAATGACGCGATCAGTGCCCACTTCGGCGCGAATGCGCGCAGTCTCCCGTTCTAAGAAATCGGCCATGCGCCAATTGCCCGTGCAATGGCACTCTCCGTAAAGAAAGTTGCGCAATACATCAATCCCGTGCGGCGTGTGCGTCACTTCCGGGTGGAATTGCACGCCAAAGAATGGCTTGGATCGATGCGCCACCGCTGCCACCGCGCAGGTATCCGTGGATGCCAACACTGCAAGATCGCCGTGCGCATCACGGACTTGATCGCCATGGCTCATCCAGACGGTGGTGCGCGGCGGAATGCCGTGCATCAATCCGTGACTGTCGTGAATGTCCAAATGCGCGCGCCCGTATTCACGACTGTCTGCCGGGCTCACTTCGAATCCAAGCATGTGGCAGCCGAGCTGCATGCCGTAGCAAATGCCTAGGACGGGGATACCCATCTCAAGCACCGCGGGGTCGCAGCGCGGCGCACCCTCCTCAAAGACGCTCGCCGGACCGCCCGACATGATGATGCCCTTGGCACCGAGGCCGCGCAGTACTTCGATCGGGGTTCCCGGCGCCACGAGCAGGCTATGCACCCCGAGTTCACGAACCCGACGCGCGATCAACTGCGCAAATTGGCTGCCGAAGTCAAGGATCAGGACGGTCTCGGTGGCGTTTTTCATAGTGAAGCAAGCAATACTACAAGCGGTTGATTGGCTCTACACTCCCCGGCGTGAATCGACTCCCTCGCCTGCACCTCGCTCACGCGGCACTCATGACCAGTGTCCTGGTATCAGCGTGTGGGCCGGTGAGTCCCTCCTACACCGATCCAACCCCTGCCGCGCGGCTGGGCGCCATTCGCGAAAGTGCCCAGTCCGGCACCATGGACGATGCGCAGTCGCTGGTGGCAAATCTTGCCTCCGATGACCCCAGTATTCGCTTTGCAGCCATCAGCGCCCTCAAGCGTCTCACTGGTGAAACCAACGGCTACCGATTCGACGATCCATGGGAGTCCAGAGCCCTTGCCATTTCTGCGTGGAAGGCCTGGCTCGCCAAGCAACCAACTCCCGCGCCTTGACAACGAACACCCCGCTCACCACCGTTCCCTGCGAACGGTAGACTCATCAATCCATGGAAATCCATCCACTCCAAGTCACAGTTGAGCAGATCGATAGCGCCGCCATCGTTCACGCTGTCGGTGATATTTCTGCCGCCAACATCGACCCGTTTCGACAGGCGATCGCCACCGCGATTGCCAAGAAGCCCACAAAGCTGGTGATCGACCTCACCGGAACCATGTTCCTCAGCAGCCCCGGACTCGCGGTACTGGTGCAGACCCTGCAACTGAGCCAGCGTGGAGGTTGCTCGCTCATTCTCGCAGGAGCCAACGAACGCGTCGGCGGAATCTTTGAAATTGCGCGCCTGTCCGACGTGTTCAAGATGACGCCAACCCTCGAAGCTGCACTCGCAAACTGATTCTATGGCTGAGCAATCTGAATCAACCGCCATCCCAAGCGCCCCGATCCGACTCCTCGACAGTTGGATCGCTTTCTGGTTGTCGGTCTTCGATCTCGTCGGATCACTGTTCTGGCTCGGACGCGACACCTTCGAATGGATGTGGCGCGCCTTTGTGTTGCGGCGCGTTCGGATCGGTAGCGGAGCGATTACCGCACAGCTCGTTCGCGTCGGCGTCCGATCGATTTCCATCGTGATGCTGGTCAGCGGTTCCATCGGCATCATTCTGGCGCTGCAGACTTCGCCAACCCTTGAGCAATACGGTCAAACCGACAAGGTCGCCAATCTTGTCGGCGTATCGGTATTCCGCGAACTTGGTCCGCTGATCGCTGCCATCGTCATGGTCGGTTTCGCGGGCGCATCGATCGCTGCTGAAATTGGCACCATGGTGGTTGGTGAAGAGGTCGAAGCACTTGAAGCCATGGGGCTCAACCCAGTCCGCTACTTGGTGGTACCCCGCCTCGCGGCAACCGTCACTAGCCTCCTCGCTCTCGCTGTGGTCAGCAACCTGACCGCTGTCTTCTTCGGGATGGTGGTCGGCACGCTTGTCCTCGGAATCCCCTACGACCTGTACGTATCCAACACCATCTCCCAGCTCAAGATGTCAGACTTTCTCACTGGCCTCATGAAGGCCGGCGTGTTCGGATTGCTGCTCGGATTGATCGCCTGCTACAACGGACTCCGAGTCACCGGTGGTGCCGCCGGCGTCGGTAAAGCCACCACCGAAACGGTCGTCCAAACCGTGATCTTCGTCATCCTGAGCGACCTGTTCTTCTCGGCGATCTTCTACGCCATCGGTTGGACCTGACCAACTGCGCACCACCATGCGTGGCGCCTCGGTATGTGTCCGTGCAGCGCGTCGACGCTGCGTCCGCGCCGATTTCACTTGAGCAAGCAGTAACTCTGCAAACGTCCGCAGCATCGGAATGCTGTCTGTGTCCATCTGTAGTGACGCCGCCAAGTCTTCCGAACTAATACGGGGCCGGCGCGCAATCAACTCTGCTGCCCGTGCCACCATCGGTCGCAAAACATCAGGAACCCCAAGCGCAGCAAGATCAGGGCGAACAGCGGTCAATCGACCCAACCGCTCCGCGTTCTCATCAAGGAGCCGCAGCAGATCCTCGGGATCCAACACCGCGTGCACCCAGCCATCGCGAATGGCCGCGTTACACCCTGCCGAGCGCGGGCTATCAACCGGCCCCGGAAGCGCGCACGGATCGCGACGATGATCATCAATGGCATGACGAGCAGTAATCAGTGCGCCGCTTGAAACATTCGCCTCCACCACCAGCACCGTGAGTGACAAGCCAGAGATGATCCGATTGCGCCGCGGAAAGTTTGCTGCCAGCGGCGGCCAACCGACGGGAAACTCACTGACGAGCAGTCCGCCCGCGTCCACAATCGCTTCAAAGAGCCCAACATGTTCCGGCGGATACGGCTCCGCCAGGCCGCACCCAAGGACTGCCACCGTTGTGCCACCGACACGCAGTGCCGCGCGATGCGCCTCGCCATCAACACCGCGCGCGCCACCAGAAATGACGGCAATACCCTCTGCGGCCATAGCTGCCGCAAAGCGCGCCGCCTGTGTGCAGCCATAGGACGTAGCGCGTCGCGCACCAACTATGCCCACCGCGTCCTCCGCTGCAGCGGCGGTTCGCCCACGCGTCCACAACATGATGGGCGGTAGTGGAACCGGCGCCAGAAGTGGCGGGTAGTCAGTATCACCAAGCACCACCGCGCGCGCACCGATGCGCTGCATTGCTTCGCGCTCAGCGTCGGGATCCACCGATCGGAACTGCGCGTGCACGCGTTCGGCTCTGGTCAGCGATACCCGCTCAAGGCATGCCAACTCCGCTACCGAAGCAGACAGTACCGCCTCAGGCGTGCCGAAACACGCCAGCGCGGAATGATGGAACGCCGGGCCGCACTCATCAGAGAGGGCCAAGCGGAGAATGGCATCTGGAATTTCGTCAGGCGATCGTGACATGCACGCAACGTACGGGCTCATGCGAAACCGCCAGATACATCAAGCCCTTTTTCTTGCAGTCAACGATGAAATGTGCGGCACGAAATAGCGGCCGCCGATCATCTTTCATGTTGTGGGGTAACGTCGGCGCAGCACTTCGATGGCTTGCACGGCGGGCCAATCGCTCGACAATTGCTCTCGCCGATCTGCCCGCGGCTCCGTCAGTCGGCTCCGTGAGCGGCAGATTCATTCTCATGCGGTGCCTCATGACCAAGGCGCACCAATGGTGTGGCACTCGAGAGGCTTTCTGGCTGGCCCGAACTGTGAGCGCTACCGATGCCAGCCAACGCGAGACTTGGCGCCCGACCGGCAAGCAGCTGCGACGCAACCGCTCCCGCTTCTTCAAGCGTGGGCGTTGTTGGAACCAAAAGTCGCAGCGGAGCTGAAAGCAGACCCAAGAAAATGCACATCACCCCGGCCCCAGCAATCCAAAGAGCCTTGCGACCAAGCGTCAACCGACTCAGAAGCGAATCAGGGAACGGAACGATCACCGCCCGCACGGGAGCCACGGTGTCATCCACCCATTCAATCGGGTTGCGCTTGGCGCTGCCCGCCACAATGATGGGGCGCTCGCCACGCGGGACCAAATTCAATTGCGATGCAGCCAACCGACGCACCAACTGCGGCTCAGCCGAGTCAAGGTCCGTCACAAACTTGGAGTAGGCCTCCAGGCGGCTGAAATTCTCGCGCTCCTGGGCGTCCAAATGCCGCAACTGCGTGCGCATGACCCACAAGTCATAGGTGGCAGGTACCAGCGCCGCAGAGGCGACCAGGACCAGCCCAGCGACAACAAACATCCAGCCAGGATCGAAGAAGATTGAGCCACGCCCATTACGCATGAATCATTCATCGTCCGAACCCCGCGCTTGGCTTCAGGATCTGCAGGCCGGGGGGACAGCAATCCGCGCACCGAAGTGCGGTCGGACAAGTATCCGCCGAAGCCGTTCGAGCCCCGATTAGGAGAGTTCCGGGAACATCTTCTGCACCGTGCCGACGAGGTCCTTCACATGGCTCACGCTCTCCGCCATCAAGGCGGCTTCCGCGGGGGTCATCTTGATTGGAACCACGCGCTCCATGCCCTTGGCTCCAAGCACCACCGGCACGCCCACAAAGTAGCCCTTGCCCTTCTGTCCCGGAGCGACGCCGTAATCGTCCTCGCAGTATGCGGCACACGGAACGATGCGCTTCTTGTCCTTGACGATCGCCTCAACCATCTGGATCGTGCCGGACGCGGGCGCGTAGTAGGCGCTGGTGCCCATGAGTTTGACAATCTCGCCGCCGCCAACCTTGGCGCGCTCGACGCACTCGGTGATGTCTGCCTCCGAGAGCAGCTGATCAATCGGAATACCGGCCACGCTGGTGAAGCGCGGCAGTGGAACCATGTCATCACCGTGGCCGCCCAGCAGGAGCGAACTGATGTCCTCCACTGAGCAACCAAGCTTCATGGCAAGGAAGGTGCGGAATCGGGCCACGTCAAGAGCGCCGGCCTGACCCAGGATGCGGTGCGTGGGGAAGCCAGAAACCTTCCACGCTGTGTAGACCATCGCGTCAAGCGGATTACTCACCACAATCAGCACTGCGTTGGGGGAGTGCTTCGCTACCTGCGCGGTGACGTCCTTCACGATCTTGACGTTCACCTCAATCAGATCATCGCGGCTCATCCCTGGCTTGCGTGGCATGCCGGCGGTGATGACCACCACGTCGGAATCAGTGGTGTCGGCGTAGTCCGATGTTCCCTTGATGTTGGCGTCAAATCGCTCAAGCGGACCGCACTGCGCCAAATCCAAGGCCTTGCCTTGCGCAACGCCAACGCGGTCAGGAATGTCAACCAGCACGATGTCGCCAAGCTCCTTCGCTGCAGCCCAGTGGGCGCAAGTTGCTCCAACGTTTCCAGCTCCGATGATTGAGATCTTGGCGCGTCGCATTGCAGTGACTCCGTTTGTTCGTTGAATTGGTGGACGCATACACACGTCCGTTCCGATGGACTCGAGCCGAAGTAGTTCGACCGCGAGGGGCATCCATGATAGACCGTTCGTGAACCGTTGCAGCGTGTGCTCGTGCGTGCAATCTGTACAACCTAGAAATCTGTACAACCTAGAAATGSAGCGCGCGAAGGGTTTAACTCCGCCGCTCCGTCCGCTCGTCGCCATGCAGCACCCGGATTACGGACGGTTGCAAGCACTCCGGCGGCGATCGACTCGCGAATACTGTCGGCTGGCAACGCATCAATCGCTACTCGCAAGGTGCGCAAATCACTGCTCGCTCGCACCAAGGCCCGACAGGCGTCACGTAGACACTCTGGATGCGCGCTCACCGCGGCGTGCGCACGTACTGGCGCATCGTTATCGCCGGATCGGCGGAATGCTGCTTCCAGGGTTGCTTGATCGACCGCACCGTCTGCTATGGCAGAGTCCAATTCTGCAGCACCAGCATCAGGATCGCCTGCAGCCACCATGAGTCGTGCGATCCGCGCGTGCGCTTCGGGAGTGACTTCACCAGCGCGTGAGCCGATGGGGACTGCAGCGATCGCCGCCAGCGCCAGCGTTTCCCGCGCGCGGGCATCACCGCCAAGCGATGTCAGAAGCCATGATGCAAGTGCAGTGCGTTCGGCATCCCGCCACGGACCATCGTCCATGACAACACCGAGCGTTGCGCGCGCGCCATTACTATCCCCCGCAAGCAACTGTGCATACGCTGCAAGCGCAACCGTGCGCGCATGCGGAGTGAGTTCAACGCTGCGCGCAAACAACGCAAAGGCAACGTCCGGTCGATGCGCACGCAGTGCCGCCTCGCCTGATTCAAGGGCGAGTTGCGCAGCCGCACGCGATGCTGCATCAATACCATCGCCGCGCTGCTCCGCAACACTCTCGGCGGGAACAGCAAGCGCCACGGCTGCCACTTCAAGACCAGCTTCATCGAAACCAAGGCGAAACAAGCTGCGCGCAAGCGCCGCGCCGACCGCCGCACGGCCTGCGTCGGAAATTGGCGCAAATCCTTCAAGCCGCAAACGAATCCATGCTGCACCCAAGAGCGCTGCCGTGCGCGAAGGCTGTCCGGCATCAAATGCAGCCACCCCAACCGAAATCAGCGCTTGTAAATCGGTGGGATCCTGCGCCAACACCGCTTCCCATTCCGCCTTGGCGCGCGGCAAATCACCAGCGGCGCCAGCGATGCGAGCACGTGTTGCTCGGAGCGCGGTGGAACTTGGGTCGAGCCGCAGTGCGGCATCAATGTCATCGGCCGCACGGGCGTACTGACCGTCCATCGCGCGTTGCTTGCCGCGCACATAACGGCGCAGTGCTTCGGACTCAGTGGCACTCCCGGGAGTTGGCCCCGCCACCCCGGCCACTGGTACCTGCTTGGGCTCGGTGATTTCGCGAAGTACAGCAACCAGCGTCATCGGTGGACGCTGCAGTAGCGCTACGCGCGACGGCGGAATTCCTGGCGGCGGCACGAGTGCTGATGGTGGGGGTGGCGCCGCCGGTGCAGATGGCGCTGACGGCGCCTGCGCTGATGGCTCTGGCGCTGATGGCACGAGCGCCAATGACACAACTGCCGAGGCCACCGATGCCGCATCCGCACATGCCCTGCCGACCAGCAAAGACGGCACCGCCGCGAGCACCACCCACGCGTGCGTGAGCACACGGAGTCGATGCGATCGGCGGGCGACGGCCGATGGGCGCATCGGGCTTACTTCTTTTTCGCCACGGCCTTGGATCCGACCTTGGCCACTACCTTGAGGACTGACTTTGCTGGCGCCTTCGACGCTGGCTTCGCGATGGGCTTGGCTGCACCCTTCACTGGCGCTGCGCCTTTGACCGGTGGCTTGACTGCTGACTTTCCAGCGATTGGCTTACTGCCGGCCTTCGCAGAGTCACGTGCTTCCTTCGCCTTGAGAGCGAGTTTTTCGCGCCGCATCTCCTCACGTCGAGCAGCACGTTCAGCCATCAGCGCAACACGCTCAGCGGCCAGCTGTGCTTCCACCAGCGCCTTGGCCGATGCGCGTGCCTCTTCAACCGGCTTGGGCGGTGCCAACTCCGATGGCTTGCTTGAAGTCTTTGGAAGCTTCGGTGGATTGGTCTCCCACATGTGATCGACCGCCGCAATCAGTGCGCCGTGCGCCTCGCGCGCCTCTTCGGCCTTCACATGGCGAGTCACCCAGTTGGCAGCATCAACCAGACCCATTCCCGATGGGAACACGCCAGCTTGCACCAGCAACTGCAAACCAAATTCTTCCAGCGGTACGGAGTGGAAATCCACACCCACCAACAGCACACGATTCGCTACAAACGGAACCATGCCAGGCAGCGTGTCCATGTAACTGACCGCATCCTTCTTCATGAGCGTGCGCAGGCGTTCCAGCGAGACTTTGTGCTCGCGACGGAAGATGCCGTTCATCGCCTCACGCAAGCGCGAAACGCGATCGTGGGCGCGCCAATGCTTATGACCAATCACGTCAATGATGTCACTGACCAGACTGACACGCATGTCGTTCCAGTCAATGAACGCTGACTTGAGTCGCTTGAGCGCAGCGGTGGCGTCCGCGGACGGTGCCTGCCAGAGCAGGTACGAGTGAACAAAGAGATCCACAAGATCCATTCCAGCAGGCTCGCACGTGGTGCGCAGCGCAGCGCCGGCACTGGCGTGCTTCTTCAGGAATGTCGCGAGCTTCGCGGCGTTAGGGGCTTCAATCTTTACTGTCATAGCTTCCTCAGTTATCCATTTTTTCAGAAAGTTCTTGCTGTCCTTGATCGCCATCATGGTCGCCATCATGTTCGCCATCGTGCTCGCCACCTGCGGCGCGCATCGCGGCTTCAACTTCTGC
>NSIA01000127.1 GCA_002737585.1 Planctomycetaceae bacterium
CATGCTTGAAGACATCGCCACGCTGACTGGTGCGAAGCCAATCATGAAGGATCTGGGCATCGACCTCGACAAGATCACACTTGCTGATCTTGGTCAAGCCAAGAAGCTTGAAGTTGACAGCGAGAACACCACCATCGTGGAAGGTGCTGGCTCAACCAGTGCAATCAAGGCTCGTTGCGAACAGCTCCGTCGCGAAATCGACACCACCGAGAGTGATTACGACCGCGAGAAGCTGCAAGAGCGTCTTGCCAAGCTCGCCGGTGGCGTTGCGCAAATCAAGGTTGGCGCAGCAAGCGAGAGCGAACTCAAGGAAAAGAAGTCCCGCGTCGAAGACGCACTGCACGCCACCCGCGCTGCAATCGCCGAAGGCGTTCTGGCCGGCGGCGGCACCGCGTACATCCGCGCACTGCCATCACTCAAGAAGTTGCGCGCGCAACTTGAGGGTGATGAGCAAGCCGGTGTCGATTTGGTTGCTGAAGCACTTGAAGTGCCGCTCCGCACCATTGCTGACAACGCTGGTGAAAAGGGAACCGTGGTGGTTTCAAAGGTCAAGGAAATGAAGGGCAATGAAGGCTTCAACGCCCTCACCCGTCAGTACGGCGACCTGATGAAGGACGGCGTCATCACTCCAGCCAAGGTCGATCGTTGCGCGCTGCAGAATGCTGCGAGCGTTGCTGGTCTCTTACTTGCCACCGACTGCATCATCACCGAGAAGCCGCAACCCGCGGAAGCCGAAGGCGGTGGTCATGACCACGGCGGCGGCGGCATGGGTGGCATGGGCGGAATGGGTGGTATGGGCGGAATGGGTGGCATGGGCGGAATGATGGGCATGTAAGCCCAGGGCCATTGCACCACTCAGCACAATCACTCGACACTCAATCGATTCAATAAACATTCACTCAACATCAGCTCAATTCTTGGAGAAATCAACAATGTCCAGCACACAAGTCCGCCCGCTCGAAGATCGCGTCCTCGTCAAGCCTCTCGAGGCCGAAACCAAGACTGCAAGTGGTCTCTTCCTTCCTGAAGGCGCCAAGGAACGCCCCATGCACGGCAAGGTTGTTGCCATGGGACCAGGCAAGATGCTCGACAACGGCACGCGCATGCAGATGCTTGTCAAGAAGGGTGACACCGTTGTGTTCGGCAAGTACGCCGGCACCGAAGTCGAAATCAAGAACGTCAAGCACATCATCGTGCGCGAAAGCGAATTGCTTGGCGTCCTCGACGCTTAAGTAGCCGCACATCGCAGTACCGATACCTGCATAGCACACAACACTTTCTGCACCGCAGACACAATTAGGAAGGCCTCCCAACAATGGGTAATAGCAAGCAAATGAAGTTCACCACGGCCGCGCAGGCCGAGCTCAAGAAGGGCGTCGACGCGATCGCCCGAGCAGTCGCAGTCACCATGGGACCCACTGGTCGCAACGTGGTGATCGCTAAGGGCTGGGGCAGTCCCCACGTCACCAAGGACGGCGTGACCGTCGCCAAGGAAGTTGAACTCGCTGAGCCGTTCGCCAATATGGGCGCACGCATGGTGCAGCAGGTTGCCAAGAAGACCGCCGATGTTGCAGGCGACGGCACCACTGCCGCCACCGTGCTCGCGGCTGCGATCTTCAATGGTGGCCTTCGCTACATCGCTACCGGCGCAAATGCCGTAGCCGTACAGCGTGGCATCAATGATGCAGCGGAAATCGCCTGCAATTCCATCACCGAAAGCGCCCGCAAGTGCGCCGGCAAGGGCGACCTGGTCAAGGTTGCCACCGTCAGCGCCAATCATGACGCTGCGATGGGCGAACTCATCGCCGAGGCAATCCATAAGGTCGGCGCCGATGGCGTGGTCGAAGTGGAAGAAGCCAAGGGCTACGAGACCACGCTTGATTACGTTGAAGGCATGTCCTTCGACAAGGGCTACATCTCGCCGTACTTCATGACCGACCCCAAGAAGGCCGAGTGCGTTCTTGAGAATCCGTACATCCTGATCTTTGAGAAGAAGATCGGCAATCTGGCCGACCTCTTGCCGCTCCTCAACAAGATCGCCACGGCCCAGAAGCCGCTGTTGATCATCGCTGAAGAAGTTGAGAACGAGGCGCTTGCAGCACTCGTCGTCAACAAGTTGCGTGGCGTGTTGCAGGTCTGCGCCGTCAAGGCTCCAGGCTTTGGCGATCGTCGTTCGGCCATGCTCGGCGACATTGCGGTGCTCACCGCTGGCACATTCCTCTCCAACGACACGGGCCGCACGCTCGAGTCGATCGAGATGTCTGAGCTCGGTCGCGCTCGCAAGGTGATCATCAACAAGGACGAGACCGTCATGGTTGAAGGCGCCGGCAAGAAGAAGGACATCGAGGCTCGCATCGGTCAGATTCAGGCTGCCTACGACCGTTCCACCAGCGACTACGACAAAGAGAAGCTGCAAGAGCGCATGGCCAAGCTCGGCGGCGGCGTTGCCATCGTCAATGTCGGCGGCGCTACCGAAATGGAAATGAAGGAGCGCAAGGATCGCGTCGACGACGCACTCCATGCCACGCGCGCTGCTGCCAAAGAGGGATACGTCCCGGGCGGCGGCGTCAGTTTCCTGCGCGCCATTGAGGCGGTGCAGGCGCTGCGTTCCAAGGCCAAGGGCGACGAGCGCTTCGGCTTTGACATTGTGGCCGAGGCCCTGCGCGCCCCGACCCGTCAGATCGCKCAGAACGCTGGCGTTGACGGCGACCTGGTATGCGAGAAGATTCTCGAAGGCAAGGGTGGCTACGGCTACAACGCTGCCACCGAGAAGTACGAGGACCTCGTCAAGGCCGGCATCATCGATCCAGCGCTGGTCTCCAAGACCGCGCTGACGAATGCTGCAAGCGTTGCGGGCCTGATGCTCACGACGGATGTCTTGGTGACGGAACTGAAGGACGAGACGGAGCCGGTCAACGGCGCCATCGCCTGATCAAGGAGATTCACCGAAGGCCGGCGTTGGCGCGATGGCGTCCAACTCCGGCCTTCGGGTCCTTTCCGCGCATGAGCCAGTATTTCAGAACATTATCAAGAGATGACAGAGAATTGACAGAGGACTGACCCGCGCATGAGCACCTCGGCCGACTACTACGAGATCCTCGGCATCACGCGCGACGCCGCCGGTGAAGAAGTTCGCCGCGCCTACCGCCGACTTGCCATCAAGTGGCACCCGGATCAGAACCCCGACAATCCAGACGCCGAGGGCAAGTTCAAGCAATGCGCTGAGGCATACGAAGTGCTCAGCGACCCGGAACGCCGCGCGGTCTATGACCGCCACGGACATGCTGGCCTGCGCGGACGCGCCGGACACGATTTCAATTCCATGCATGTGGAAGACATCTTCTCGATGTTCAACGACATCTTCGGCGGTCAATCTGGCGGCGGCGGTGGCGGACGCCGTCAACGCGGACCGGCGCGTGGATACGACCTGGAAACCGTGGTGGAAATCACGCTTGAGGAAGTGCTTGAAGGTTGCGAACGGGAGATCCCGTTCAAGCGCCTTGAAGTCTGCACGCAGTGCAAGGGCAGCGGCGCAAAGCCCGGTAGCAAGCCGATCGAATGCTCCACCTGCGGCGGGCAAGGACAAGTTGCGCAGAACGGCCTTGGCGGACTGTTCCGCATGGTCACCACCTGCCCCACATGTCAGGGCAGGCGCCACATCATTAAAGACAAGTGCGGCGAATGCTCCGGCCAAGGACGCATGAGCGTGCAGCGCAAGTTGAGCGTAAAGATTCCACGCGGTATTTCTGACAGCCAAGTGGTGCGCGTTGCCGGCGAAGGCGAACCGCCGCCGCCACAGA
>NSIA01000128.1 GCA_002737585.1 Planctomycetaceae bacterium
TGAGTAAYAAGCAACGAGAACTSATCACGGCGCTCCGTGATGCTGAGCGCCCTGCTCCGCCGCCGAAGGATGCTGCGCGTAAGAATCCTGATGGCAAGGACGCGTCTGGCAAAGCCACCGGTAAGGGCGGATTCGGCAAAGCGACTAAGAAGGAAGATTCGTCCGCAAAGAGCCCGGGATTTTGGGGCAAAGTGAAGGACTCGTTCGGGACATAAGCGAGCGCGACTACGCAAGGAACACACCATGACCGACCARCCACACCAACGCCCGCACGGRCATCATCACCAACCCGATGGCAACGCGGACGAAACGCGTCAGCATCATCACGCCGAATCAGAGGCGCAGCCCTTTGTGGATGACTGTGCGCCGGAGCGTGAAGAATTGCAAACGGCCATTCGCATGCTGAACGCTGAACTCGCGCAGGCCAAGAGCGATACCCTGCGCGCGGTGGCTGACTTCCAGAATTTGCAGCGCCGCACCTCTGAGCAGGAGCCGCGCATGCGACAGAACGCCATGGGCATGGTGGTACGTCAGGTCATTCCGGTGCTTGATCACTTTGATCTTGCACTTGCTCAGGATCCAGCGCGGATGACCGTGAGCGCCGCGATCGATGGTATGCACATGGTTCGATCGGAATTGATCAAGGCCCTGGAGCGCTCGGGCGTGGAGTTGATTCAGCCCAAGACCGGCGATGCGTTTGACCCCCACCACGCCGAGGCAATCATGCAACACGCCGCGGCGGGCATCGAAAGCGGGCACGTCAGCATGACGCTGCAGCCCGGCTATCGTTTAGGTGAAACCGTGCTGCGCGCCGCAAAGGTGGCGGTCGCGCCCTGATTGAACCGAAGGAACACCATGCCAACCTACGAATACGAATGCTCGAAATGCGGCCATGCTTGGGAACTGTTCCAATCAATCAAGGCTGAAGCCGAGCGTAAATGCCCCAAGTGTGCCAAGATGACCGCCGTTCGCAAGATCGGTATGGGCGCGGCGATCTTCACCGGTGCGCGTGCCGCTGAGCCAGCGGGTGAAACCGCTGCAAAGAGCGCTGCCGCTGCGGTGGAGACCACGGCCGCTGGCACTGGCGCGGATGCCAAGGTTTCCAAGACCGACACAGCGAAGCCCGGCAGCACGGGCACCGACGCGGCCAAGAGCGAGCCCGCGAAGGCTGGCGCATCCGCAGGCAGCACCGACGCTGCCAAGCCAGCCGCCGAGGCTCCGAAGGCGCCAGAAACCGCAGCACCCGCCGACGGCGGCAAGGTCAATGCAACGCACCCGGCCCGTGAAGGTCGCGGCGCGGGAAATGTGCGCGATGCCATCCAGCGCCAACGCAATAATTTTGGGCCTCCCGGGAAGAATCACGGTAAATCCGGTCCAAAGTTCGGTGGCAGTTCAACACGGCGTGGTCTGCGCTAGACCGTGCAAGTAACCTTGCTGCGTGCCACTCCGATTCATCCAGCGCATTGAAGACCATCTGGCCTATGACAACTATCGCCCCGTCGACATCGACGAGGCGAGGAAGCAGATGCGTGTCAGCACTGACGACGCCGAGGCGTTTGCAGGCGCTGTTGAACGGCTGACTGCCGAAGGCCGCCTCGAAGTAGGGCCTGATGGAAAGCTGCGGCTGCCGCGCTACAAGGAAGAGGTCGAAGGAAAGCTCAAGCTCAATCCGCGCGGCTTCGGATTTGTGGTGCCGGATCATCCGACGCGTGAAGGTGATCTCTTCGTTCCTGTTGGCCAAACCAAGGACGCGTTGAACGGTGATCGCGTGCGCGCCAAGGTGTTGCGCAAGGGCGGTGGCCATCCCATGACCCGCGGCGGAGCTGGCGCGCAAGAAGGACCAACCGGACGAATCATTGAAGTGCTCGAACGCGGTCAGCAGCGCTTTGCAGGAACGCTGACGAAGTCCGGGCGCGAATGGCTGGTGGTTCCCGATGGCCGATCACTGCGCGATCCGGTGGTGGTTCGTGACGCCGGCGCCAAGGGTGCGAAGGCTGGCGACAAAGTGGTCTTTGAGATCATCCGCTACCCCACTGATCTTGATTACGCAGAAGGCGTGATCACTGAAGTGCTCGGCGAAGCTGGGCGCCCGGACGTGGAAACGCGCGCCGTCATTGATGTCTTCCAACTCAAGACTGAGTTTCTGGAAGAAGCGGTCGATGAGGCCCGCGAAGCAACGCGCCGATTTGACCTTGAATCCACTGGTCCGTGGGAAGACCGCGAGGATCTCACCAAGAAGTTGGTATTTACTATCGACCCGCCGGATGCGCGCGACTTTGACGACGCCATCAGTCTTCAGCACGATGCCGTGCGCGGCGATTGGGAACTTGGCGTGCACATCGCCGACGTAGCGCACTGGGTGAAACCAGGCAGCACACTTGACGAGGGCGCACGCGAACGCGGCAACAGTGTCTATCTGCCGCGCCTAGTGATTCCCATGCTGCCCGAAAGTCTTTCGAACGGCATCTGCAGTTTGCAAGAAGGGGTGAATCGATTCTGCAAGAGCGTGTTTATTACTTTCGATTCGCACGGCAAGCCGGTTTCGCATCGGCTCTCGAGCACGGTGATTTGTAGCCGCAAGCGACTTACTTACATTGAAGCGCAGGCTGTGATTGATGGCGACCTTGTCAAGGCGCGCGCGCACGCGAAGACTGAAACCGAATGCGATCCGGAAGTCATTGCCGCACTGCATCTCGCTAATCGCTTGGCCACTTTGCTACGCGAGCGTCGCCGTTCCGACGGCATGATTGCGCTGAATCTGCCTGATGTGGACCTGCTGTTTGATGACGCGGGACACGTC
>NSIA01000129.1 GCA_002737585.1 Planctomycetaceae bacterium
GGCTRCCGCTCCTRCGCCGCATCCATCCGGAGCCAACATTTGGCGACATGGAAACGCTGCGAACGTTCGCGCGCATTGCCAAATTCCGCCTGCCGGAAGAACCAACCCGTCGTGATTTGCAGGCGTTGTTGCAAGCAACTGCTGAGGGCGAGGCCGCGCGCGCCATCCACTTTGCAGTGTTGCGCACGCTCTCCAAGGCCACCTATTCGCCGGCGCTGGTTGGTCACTACGCGTTGGCAAGTGAGCACTACGCGCACTTCACAAGCCCAATTCGCCGCTATCCAGATCTCACCGTGCATCGCGCGCTTGCTGCGTACTTGGATGCAACTGAGAACGGCACCAAGACCGGCGGCAAGAAGCGTCGCGATTTGGCGCATCGACTTGAAGCGGATGATCGAGTGATCGATGAAAGCACGCTGGTGCGCATCGGCATGCACTGCAGCGAGACGGAGCGTAACGCTGAGGAAGCCGAGCGCGATCTGCGCACCTTCCTGGTGTTGAGCTATCTCAAAGAGCATCGCATGGCAGATACTTTCGATGCGTTGGTCACCGGGCTCAGCGGTACTTCGTTGGTGTTCTTGAGCCTTGAAGAAGTTCTGGCTGAGGGTGCCGCGCGTGTCAGTGAATTGCCTGCAGGGATGACACGTGCTGATCATTGGATCCTGAATGAACTCACTGGCCGTTTGGTTGCGCCGCGCAGCGGAATGTCGATCGGCTTGGGCGACCGCGTGCAGGTCACGATTGCCATGATTGACTTGGCGGCGCGCAAGATGGACCTCACGGTCACCAAGCTTTCGCCGCGCAAGGACCTGGACAACTTGAGTCCACGCGATCTCACCAACATCCGTCAACAGAAGCCGGGCTCGGCCCCACGTGACGGCGGCGGTTTCGCACCTGGCCAAGGTGAACGAGGCCGCAAGGGCCGCGATCGCTCCAAATACAAGCAAGGCCGCCGCGGCAAACGCAGCTGGTAAATAGGCGCTCGATACCCGTTAAATAGGTGCCGTTCACCCCTGTCCCCAATTTGCGTGGCCGCATAGGCGGCTGACGTTGGCGACTAGCTCTCGGTKACGCGTCCCCACTTCAACCTGGTCAATTCTGGATCTCTTAGGATCCGGGCATGATCATCGCCATGCTCGTACTTGCGCTGCAGACGCCGCCGACCGCCGCCTCGAACGCGCCACCAGCATCCGCTCCGGTGCCGAGCGCATCGCCCGCTCCGCCAGCGCAAACATCAAGCACACCCGCAGAGTCACAGCCTGATCTTGCTCGCTCGCTCGAACGCGCGGGTGACAACGTTGCTGAACTCAAGCGCGCGATTGAGTCTATTGAGCCCGCGTACCGCGCCGATATGGAATGGCTCATCGCCACCATGCCGGAGATCGACTTGAAGGCGCTCAAGGCTGAGTTCTTGGTAACGAACGTGCGCCTTGCGGAACGCGCGCGGCTGGAGGCTCCATGGGGCAAGGACATGCCAGAGTCCATCTTCCGCCAATACGTGCTTCCGTACGCAAACGTCAACGAGCGCCGTGATGATTGGCGCCAAGATTTCTTCGATCGCTTCACCAAGGATGCGTGGAAGTTCAAGGATCCGATCGATGCCACCAAGTGGATCAACGATCATCTGCCGGACGCGCTCAACGTGCACTTTCACGCGACCAAGCGCAAGAAGCCTGATCAATCGCCGTATGAGAGCATGGAGCTCAACTATGCAAGTTGCACCGGGCTGAGCATCTTGGTGATCGATGCGTGTCGGGCGTGCGGAATTCCGGCGCGCATGGTGGGTTGCCCGGCGTGGAAGAAGGTGCAGGGAAACCATAACTGGGTCGAGGTGTGGTGGAACCGTTGGTACAACGTCGGCGACTCGGGCAGCGATCCGCGCGGCGTGGACTGGGTGCAAGAACGTTGCCTGACCGAAACCGACCCGGACGATTGGGTGCACGCGGTCTATGCAGCCGTGTGGCGTCCAACGAACACGAAGTATCCGTTGGTGTGGGCGTTCGAAATCGAATACGTACCGGCGGTGAATATCACGCGCTTCTATACGGACGCGGTGGAACATCCGGTGACGGTGCCGGGTGGCGGGGCGGCGAACATCGAAGTCATGTGGGCGGGGGAGTTGGTCGCGCGCGGAACGGCGGGGGCGGACGGCAAGGCCGTGCTACCGCTCGCGCGCGGTGGGCAGTTCGAAGTGACGTTCCGCAAGGCGGATGGGACGAACGTTATGGAGATTGTCAAACCCTGAGTTGCGAAGTGGGTTGGGTTGGCACATTAGGACTTCGTGCTAGTCAGCGTTGTTGCAGTACGCCTACGTGCTGGCTCGCATTCGCCTTACGAGGACGGCCGCTGAGCGCGGCCCTGTCCTCTTCGGCGCCTGCGGCCAGATGGAGGTGTTCCGCAGAACGTGGTGTTCACGCCGTTGGTAGCGCAGTGACACCCCGAAAATGGGGACAGGGGTGAACGGCACCTATTTCGGCATCGGGCACATGGTGACTTTGGTTCCCCATGCTGGGCCGAAGACTTCGGCTAGGAAGTCCTTCACCATCTCCAGACTGCGCGCGTCGGCAAGCGGGTTGTATTGCATGCCACCCTTCGCGTCTTGTGCGGCTGGGTTGGTGAATGCGTGGCCGCAGCCACCGAATGCGTGCAATTGCCAATCAGCGCCATGCTCCGTCATTTCGCGCGCAAATGCTACCACTGCATCCGGGCGTGCCATCGGATCGTTCCAGCCGTGCAGTGCCAATACCTTGGTCTGCATCTGCGCGGGGCGCTGCAGTTTCGCTGCGTCGAACGTGCCAAGTAATCCGTGCAGGCTCACCGTTCCGCGGATTCCACTCATGCCCGCGCGTGCGAGGTCAAGGACGCACAAGCCGCCGAAGCAGAATCCGATTGCACCAATGCGCTCCGAATCCACCATTGGAAGCGACTTCAGATGTCGCACGGCTGCCTCCATGCGCTGACGTAGCAGTGCCCGATCGCTGACAATCGGCGTCATCAATGCAGTGTTCTCTTCTGGAGTAGTGCCACGCTTACCCTTGCCGTACATGTCGACCGCGAGCGCCGCATAGCCGAGACCGGCGAGCCACTCCGCCTTTTCCGTTTCCAGCGCAGAGCATCCCGACCATTGATGGAACACCAAGACCGCTGGCCGACGCATTTCGCGTGCGCCGTCGTAGGCCAGGAAACCTTCAAATTCAGTGGATCCGTCGCGGTATGTCTCGTTCGCTGCGTGCATGGAAGGTCCTCGTTCAACTAGCGGGCGTAACCACTCTCTTGGAAAGCGGGCGTGGAGCGGCATCCTATGGAAGCGGCGGTTGCGCCTGGCAAAAAAAGAATTTGCAAAGAAAAAGGGCGGCCACTGCTAGTGCCTTTCCGCGCAGGCCTGAGGATGCGCGTCATGCGAAACCTCTCACATATCCCCGCTCGCGTCTTGGCTGCCTGTTTCACCGTGAGTTGCGCGGTCATCGCGCTCGCGGCAACGGCAGCCAACGACGCACCGCGCTGGCGCCCAGTGCGCACGGAGATTCCGGCACGACCGGTCTCCGGCACATTCGGCCCCGCGGTGGCGGTGACTGAGGGTCGCCTTTGGATCGGCCCGGCGCGCGACACGGACGTCGGCGACGGACCGCCACAGGTCACGGCCTTCAGCATCCGCGCCGGTTTCGGGTTGCCCTCGTTCGACCCGGTCATGGTCGAACATCCGGCAGCCGCGCGGAATGCGGGGTTTGGGCTTGCGCTTGCGGCAGCACAGGGCATCTGCGTCGTGGGTTCACCACACGCAGGCTGCCGCGAGCGCGGATGCGATTCGGGGCAGGTGTATCTGGTTGCACACGATCACGACGGATCGTGGTCAGTCGACGAGGTCACCTGCCCTGACGCAGTTCCTGCGTCCGAGTTCGGCGCAGCGGTGGCCACGGATGGCCGCACGATCGTGGTGGGATCGCCACGCGCCGACTCGCCCGACCGCGACAGTGGTGCAGTCGACATCTTTGAAGTCGGACCAGCGCCAGCACACGGAGTGACATTCGTCACACGCCTTCGCCCACCGTCACCGCGCGCCAGCGCACGATTCGGTGCCGCCGTGGCGGTCAGCGCCGACTGGATCGCCATCGGCGAACCCGGCGCCGGCGAAACGTATCCCCGTCCAGGCATCGTCCACCTTGTGCACCGCAGCGCGGATGGGTGGAAGATCGAGTCATCCTTGCGTGCACCCGCGGGCGCGGTCGGCTGGTTCGGTACCAGTGTCGCGCTCGCGGGCTGCGAGTTGCTGATCGGTGCGCCGATTGCACGTGCGGTTGATTCAACGGTGTCGTGCGGGGCCGCGGTGCACTGCTCACTGAAGGACGGCCAGTGGCTCCCTCGGAGAGTGATCGTTACACCCAGCGGCCGTGCCGGCGATGCGTTTGGAATGTCGGTGGCGCTTGGAAATGGTTGGGCAGCCATCGGCGCACCAGGCACCGACGGACCGGCGACCGATCGCTCCGACTCCGAAGACATCGGCGCCGCATGGGTCGTGGAACTTCGCTCGCTCGCCATGGAACGCCT
>NSIA01000130.1 GCA_002737585.1 Planctomycetaceae bacterium
ACGACGCAGCGGATCGCTGATGATGGGCCCTTCGGGCGTAGTAGTGGATGAACTTGAAGTGTCGATCGACCAGGGCAGCGCCACGATCACGGGCGCGCTGGCTTCGACTGAATCAAGCCTATTTCTGGGTGAATTGCGAACCCGCGCCCTTGTGGCAGGGAATTCTGCAGACTTGCAAGCACTCATGCCGCCGGCAGCACGCCGCGCGCTCGAGCAAATTGAGTTTGATACGCAGGCGCCCATGTGGACCGACTCAATGCGGATCTTGATTGACACGCCGCGTACTGGAAGTCCGCTGGTGTCCATCATTGGTGACCTAAATATTTCTGATGCGCGTTTCCAAGCTGGCATCACCTTCGACCGCATCGATGGCGCGCTCAACTTTGACCTGACCACCAATGGTGGCCAGCCAGCCGGCACCATTGGCTTGCAGTTTGATCAAGTGCACGCCATGGGTCGGCGCGCCACCACGATCGCTGCTGAATTGCTCTTCAATTCAGACAACTCGCAGGTGGAATTGTCTGATCTCAGTGCATCCATGTACGGCGGACGGATTGCTGCGTACGGATCGATTGTTCCATCGGAACAGTGGAACATGCATGTCAGTTGCAGCAACATTGGGTTTGGACGCTACATTGCGGCGGGGATGCGCAGCGCTGCTGCGGGCCTCACGGAGGACGGCGCCAAGTCACAGCAACAGTCCAGCGATGATGGCCAGCTACGCGGTCGGATTGACGTTGCAGGAACACTTGGCGAGGAGCGTTCACGTCGTGGATCCGGCAAGATTGCTGTGGCTGATGGCCGGATGATGGAATTTCCACTCGGTTTGAGCATCCTGCAAGTGACCCAGTTGATGCTTCCATTGAACGCAGCGATGGAGCAGGCGGACATGGACTTTGAAATCGAGGATTCGCTGCTGCGTTTGCGGAAGATTGAACTTTCCTCAGGCACTCTTCGCTTGGAAGGCACTGGCGAAGTCCGTACTGATTCCGGCGCTTTGGCGCTGCGGTTTCGCAATCGTGGCAAGTTGCCACTCCTGAGCGACCTGTACGGCGTGGTCACCGATCAGTTCTTTGTGATCGATGTGGGCGGTACGATTCAGGATCCTCAACCGCGGGTGACACCGATCCCGGTACTTGCTCCCGCCCCAACTGCAGAATCGATAACCGAAACACGATGACACGCAATTCACCGCAGCACTTCCGTCCAGAGCCTTCCGACGAAATCGAACAGAACGGCTTTGGTCCAGAGTTGGTAGCGATGATCGACCAGTTGGTTGAGTCCGCCGCCAAGGCAGCGCCTGGAGCTCATGCTTCACCACGGCGCAGTGCGCTGGTGGAAGACTTAGTCCGCACTTCGCTCCGCATTCTGGAGGACGGCTCTGATCTTGGGCAGGTGAAAGTCATGGAACGCGCCCTGCGTGAAATGCGCACTGCATACCGAGTCTTTAACCGCTGGAAGCACGTGCGCAAGATCTCCATCTTTGGAAGTGCACGGACTCCCGAAACCCATCCGGACTACACAGCGGCGCGCGAGTTTGGTCGATTGATGGCTGCCGAGGGATGGATGGCCATTACTGGCGCGGGCATGGGAATCATGAAGGCCGGGCACGAAGGACCAAGCCGTGAATCAAGCTTCGGTCTTTCCATTCGCCTGCCATTTGAAACCAACGCCAACGACATCATCAAGGGCGATGCCAAACTCATCAGTTTCAAATACTTCTTTACGCGCAAGCTGATGTTCCTGAGTCACTCCGACGCAGTGGCCTGCTTCCCGGGCGGCTTTGGAACCATGGATGAGATCTTTGAAACACTCACCCTCATCCAGACCGGTAAGAGTCATCCCATGCCAGTGGTCTTGGTGGAAGGCGCTGGCCCCGATGGCAAGCCCGGCAACTACTGGCAGCGCTGGCAGTCGGGCGTAGTAGACAATTTGGTAGAAGCTGGTTGGATCTCTCAAGAAGACACCTCGCTCTATGAGATTGCCTCAAGCCCTGCTGACGCAGTGAGCCGAATCATTCGTTTCTACCATCGCTATCACAGTTCGCGCTACATCGGCGACACCTTTGTGGTGCGCGTGAAGCGTCCACTCTCCAAGCGCCAAGTGGAGCAGATGAATGACGAATTCAGCCATTTGGTGAAGAGCGGAACTGTCGATCAGCACATGGGACCACTTGAGGGTGAGGATGACCATGTGCATCTTCCACGCGTGGCGTTCCATCACACCAAGCGTGGCTTTGGACATGTGCGCCGCTTCATCGATCGCATGAATGTCATGCCCGACGAGACTGACGGATGAGAGGCGTGCGAAGCGTGCGGGGCGTGCGGGGCGTGCGAAGCGCGCGATGCGCAGTCGCCGCAGCATTGATCGCCGTGCTACCGCTCGCCGGATGCGCTGGAAACGGCGAATCTGCGTCGGACACTGCGGACGACCGCGGAACGTTTGAGGCAACACCATTGCCAGAAAAACTGGGTGCCGGACGCACCGTGGTTCAATCGCGAACCCGCATCGCACCGGGACAAGTGGGCCTGGAAGTTCTGACGTGGCAGATCAGTGTTGACACTGAGCAATTCAACCAAGCAATCGTGACCTACGGCGCACCGGCGGTAGCAACGGCCGATGAGATTTCATTGAATGCCAATGGACTGATCCTCCGCGCGGTGAATGCCAAGATGTTGGATTCACTCCGCGACGCACTGGGCGGCAGCGCTCTGGAAATGCGCACGTGGCTTGGCACATCCACCGTGTGGCGGCCGCTAGTCAATGTTCCAATCGGCAGTGCCATGGTGGAAGTTGATGGCATTGCCCGCGAACGCTCAAGTACGCAGGCGCAACTCATGGCACGCACATGGCCAATGCTGATGGAAGACGGTGCGTGCATTGCTGTTGAGATGGTGCCGCAACTTGCCACCGGTGCCGCGCAAGCGAGCGTCCTGCACAATGCCAATCAGTTGGCTGGCGATGTGGTGCAGAGTTGCCATATGTCCTTAGAGTTGCAGCGCGGTACGGCTTGGCTACTCACGTGCGAGGCCAACGGATTTGTAGAGACGGATGCCGAAGCCCCGGCTCGCGCTCGCGATGCCACCACGCTGATCGGCCCGCCCTCGCCTCATGCGGCGCCTGCGTCCGGAAAGATCGGCGCTCGCGTGGTGAACTTGGGTGCAGCCACCCTTCTTGCAGCGCCAGAGCGCCCCGGCGCACGTGCTCGACGTACGGTGTTACTGATGATTCCACACCTTCCGGACARTGCATTTCCAGTAGAAGATGCACCGAAGCCGATGGAACCTAGCAAGCAATGAAGCCCCGCCGCGCCAACGATGCCATGACCGAACCCAAGCCAGCGGCTCGCACCGATGGTCTCAGCGGAGGTGGCGCGGACGGTGCAACGCCAACCGATCGCCCACGCGGAATGCGCGGACGACTGCGTCGCCGCAAGGGTCGACCAATTCCGGGTCTCAAAGTCCTGCCCACCATGATGACCATGGCGAACCTGGTGTGTGGGTTCGCTGCCATTTATTACTCCGCACGCGCTGGTGAAGGTGGCGGCCCCACTCCGTTTGGTTGGCATCCACTGACCGTTGCTGGCGTGTTGGTTTTTCTTGGCATGGCCTTCGATGCCGTCGATGGATCGCTCGCGCGCCTCACGCATTCAACCAGCGATCTTGGCGCGCAACTTGATTCACTTGCCGACGTGGTGACCTTTGGTGTTGCGCCAGCCTTCATGATGTTGCGGCTGGTGAGTTTGTATTACGGCCCAGGCGACGGTGCAACCATCCTTGGCCCCGATACTGGCAACCTCTATCCGCGCCTGTGCTGGTCAATTGCCGCTATCTACATTTGCTGCACCGCACTGCGCTTGGCACGTTTCAATGTTGAAACTTCCAGCGCTTCCGAAGATGCTCATCTCTGGTTCAAGGGGCTTCCATCACCAGGCGCTGGCGGCGCAGTTGCCAGCCTCACCCTGCTCCACCAACACTTGGTGCTGGTTACATGGAAAGCAGAATTGCCAGCTGGCTTTGGTTCCACCAGTTCACTGTTCATTCCAGCAGCGACGCTGCTGTGTGCGTTCGCCATGGTGAGCCCGATGCGCTACCCGCACTTTGTGAACCGCTACCTAAAGGGCCGCAAGTCACTGCCTGCCGTGGCTGCCATGCTGGTGGTGGTGGCGATCGGCGTGTGGTGGTTCCATGAAGCGCTTGCCATTGGCATGACGGGCTACGCGCTCAGTGGCCCAATTGGCAGCTTGTTTCAGCGCCGTCCGCCGGCTGCTCCCGATGCTGCCTAGGATCAATTCCGTGTTGTTCACTGCTCGCTGCGAGCGCCTTGGCCATCTACCAACAATGTTCCCATGAGTACCCTGCAAACCGCGCCATCCGTTCCTGATTCTCGCGGCCGCTTTGGTCGCTTCGGCGGTCGCTATGTGCCAGAGACACTGGTGCCGGCACTGGAAGAACTGGAGGCCGCGTACCACGCCGCGATGGCGGATCCGTCCTTCAAGGCGGAGCTTGATGAATTGCTGCGCGACTTTGTGGGACGCGCCACGCCGCTGACTGAAGCGCCCCGCCTCACCGCCCATGCTGGTGGCGCGCGCATTGTGTTAAAGCGCGAAGACCTTGCGCATACCGGCGCACACAAGATCAACAACACCATGGGTCAGGCGCTTCTGGCCATGCGCATGGGTAAGAAGCGAATCATCGCAGAGACCGGTGCCGGTCAGCACGGCGTGGCTACCGCAACAGCGTGTGCACATTTCGGCCTGCCCTGTGAAATTTACATGGGCGTGGAGGACATCCGTCGGCAGTCGCTCAATGTGTTCCGCATGCGGCTGATGGGTGCAAAGGTCAATGAAGTCACTACCGGCAGCCGCACGCTGAAGGATGCCACCAATGAGGCGATGCGTGACTGGATGGGCTCGGTGGGCGAGACCCACTACATCCTGGGCAGCGTGGTTGGTCCGCATCCGTTCCCAATGATCGTGCGTGATTTCCAAAGCGTGATCGGTCGCGAATGTCGCGCACAATGCATCGAGCGGTACGGGCGACTGCCAGACGCGGTGGTGGCATGCGTCGGCGGCGGGTCGAACGCGGCGGGCATCTTTGCGCCGTTTGTTGGGGATTCAAGCGTCAAGCTCGTGGGTGTTGAAGCTGGTGGTCGCGGGCCGGGCGCCGGCAATCACGCTGCACCGCTCGCGCACGGGACGCCGGGCGTCTTGCACGGCTCGCTCAGCTATGTGCTGCAAGATCCGTCTGGGCAGACTGCAGATGTTCACAGTTGCAGCGCGGGGCTTGACTATCCAGGCGTGGGGCCAGAGCACAGTCACTGGAAGGATTCCGGTCGCGTGCACTATGTGGCGGCCACGGACGCCGAAGCGCTTGATGCCTTCGACCTACTCGCCCGCACTGAGGGAATCATCCCGGCGCTTGAGACAAGCCATGCCGTTCATGCGGCGGTGGTGCTGGCGCGCACGATGCGCCCGGACGCCATTGTGGTGATCAACGTGAGCGGTCGCGGTGACAAGGACGTGAATGAAGTAATTCGCTTGCGCGGTGGCTGATAGAGGGGCGCGCTCGCAGTCGTGGAACGAGCGACCGCCGTCATGGCAGGTTTGCTCGAACTCATGGCGCAAGTTTCCATAAGAAGACCGGGATCGACCGATATGCTGCATGACAGAGGCCTGGCGTACTGACGCGCCGCTGCGTGATTCCATGGAGCATTGCCCGATGAATGTGAAGTCAATCGTTGTACTGGTCACTGCCGCTTCGTTCACCATTGGAGCCTTTGCACTCCCCGCCTGCGCCACGCCCGCTACATACCTCGACCGTGCAAAGCAAAAGGGGCAAACGACTGCCAAGCCCGGTGCATCACTCGGTGCGGCCATCCAAGCCGCCGTGGATGCCAGCGGTCTGAAGAACGCAAGCATCGGCGTAAGCGTGCGCGAGGTCGGCTCCGGCGCGGCGGTTGCTGATATCAGCGGCGCGCGACTGATGACGCCTGCAAGCAACATGAAGGTGCTCACCACGGCTGCCGCGCTGCGAGTGCTAGGCGCTGATTGGAAGTTCAGTACGCGGCTCGTTGGCAATAAGGATCGCCTGACGGTCATTGCTGACGGCGATCCGTCGCTTGGCGATCCAGAAATCTTGGATGAGATTGTCCACACCGATGCTGCCGGCGTGAGGAAACAAGGTCTCACCACTGAGGAACTCATCGACATTTGGGCCGCGGCTGCCAAGCGTGCCGGCATGACGCAAGTGCGCGAACTGGTGGTCGATGACCGCATCTTTGACCGCGAGTTCACGCATCCCGGTTGGCCGGCGGATCAACTTGATGAGAAGTATTGCGCAGAGATTGCCGGGCTCACCTTCAGTGTCAACCTACTGCAAGGGCGAGTGACCGCCGCTGGAAATCGACCGGAGATCGCTACTTGGATGCCCGCCGCTCCGTGGCTGGAGGTGGACACATCCAAGGCCACTGCCACCAACGGCAAGAATTCCAAGCAGAGTATCTGGATCGGCCGCACGGATTCTCCGTCGCGCTTCACTTTGAATGGAAACATGAAAGCCGTGCCCGTGGAGCCCATTGCAGTCTGCGTTCGTGACATGCCCACGTTCTTTGCGCGCTATGTTTCAGAGCGCATGCGCTTAGCGGGCGTGAATGTGGCGAGCGCGCGCATTGCTACTTCTACCGACCCAGCCGCAGGTGCGAAAGGCACCGTGCCCGGTGACACCGTCGGACCGCCCATTACCACTGCCCTGGCGCGCGTGGTGAAGCAGTGCAATACGGAGAGCCAGAACTTGTATGCGGAAAGCCTCCTCAAGCGGATCGGCGCGAAGCGTTCCGGAAAAAGCGGAACATGGGCGAACGGCGCGGCTGCGATTGCAGCAGAAGTTGATGCGGCGCTTGGTGCCGGCACTGCGGCGAAGGGTCTGGTGGTCGCGGACGGCAGCGGGCTCTGCAAGGAAGATCGCGTGGCACCGAACCTGATGACGGCGTGGCTACGCGCCATCGCCAACGACGCAAAGATCAGCCAGGCGTTCATCAATAGCCTGGCGGTTGCTGGTGTCAGCGGCACCGTGCAGAAGCGCTTCAAGGACTTGGATACTGAGCATGTCTTTGTGCCCTGCAAGACTGGCTACATCAATGGCGTGAGCTGCCTGAGCGGGTTGGTTGGTCGCCCCGGTGAGACGCCCCGCTTTGCATTCAGCGTGCTCTGCAATGACCTCACCAAAGACAAGGACGGCGTGGGGAAGGCAAAGGCACTGCAGGAGAAGATTGTGATGATTTTGGCTGCGGGGATGTGATATTCACACCGCCGCGCCCCACGGATCAACAAGCGCCAGACCGGTGTCAGCAAAGTGACGGACATTGCGCGTGGCCAGCGTTGCTCGACGCGCCGCGATGATGCCGGCGATCTGAGCATCACGCATGTCAACGGGGCGACCGAGCGCGCGCTGTCGTGCTGCAATCGTCGCGGCAGCAGCGGCGGCGGGCGCGTCGAAATCCAAGATGCGTCCCTGCATGTCCACGTAGACCGCCTGGTGAAATGCGTTCTGAAGCGCGGTCTTGCGTTCGCCGTCAGGCAGCACATCAAGCCCAAACTGCACCTCAAAGAGCGTGATGCTGGTGGTCCACATGGACTCAGGCACAAGACCATCAAGCCAGCGCACTACCGCGCGGTCCGGCTCCGCTCGCATGAGCGCCGAGAGCACGTTGGTATCAAGGACGATCATTGACCGAAGCTCGGCGGTTCGAGCGTTCGCGGTGGGAGCTGCGCCAGGTCTTCCGTCAGCCCGATGCGTGCGAAGCGTTCGGACATGCGCGTTCCGAGCGGCTGCACATGCGCCGGGCGCGCCGCACTTGCCAGCACTGCCGAACGGAGAATCTGCCGGACTTCTTCTTCCATGCTGCAGCCGTGAAGTTCGGCCAGCGCGCGGATTCGGTCGCGGATGTCATTCTCAAGGTTTCTGACAATGAGTTGTGCCATGAGTATGAATGATAGCATGATATCTCCTATTTTCAATTTAAATCTGCTGCCTTCCATCATCCAGATCACCATACGTGCAGATTCCGCCATCACCCAAATTGACGCGGAATTCCATCGATGATCTTCACAGCCGTGCGTTTCCGCCGTGATTCACGAATGTGCCTGCACACACCCCTAGACTCCACCAGATGCGAACGGACTCGCTCATTCCCGCGCAGGACGCGCACGGGTCGGACGCCTTCGGGCAGGACCACCCGGGCCTTGATGCCGCTGTCTTTGACGACATCCAACGCGTCTGGGGATTCGACACCCTGCGTCCGCTGCAGGCCGAAGCGATCGCCGCAGGCATTGCGGGCCGCGACAGTTTGGTGGTGATGCCAACAGGCGGCGGCAAGAGCCTCTGCTACCAAGTGCCCCCGCTCGCCGCCGCGCGTGCTGGCGATACCCGCATCGATGTCTGCGTGAGCCCACTCATTGCCCTGATGAAAGACCAAGTGGATGGACTGCGCACCAACGGCTACCCCGCCGCGTCGCTGCATTCAGGTATGACCAACGAAGAGCGCGATGACGTGCGCCGCGCCGTGCGCGCGGGCGAAGTGCGCTTGTTGTTCGTGTCGCCGGAACGCCTGCTTGCGCCGGGTTTCGATACATGGCTCGGCAGCGTGGGCGTGCGCGCCATCGCCATTGATGAGGCGCACTGCATCAGTCAGTGGGGGCATGACTTCCGACCCGAGTATCGGCAACTCAAACAACTGCGGCGCATGTTCCCGGGTGTCAGCCTGCACGCATGCACCGCCACCGCCGCGCCGCCGGTGCGCGATGACATCGTTGCGCAGCTGGAATTGATCGATCCGCTGGTATTGGTTGGGAATTTCGACCGCCCCAACCTGATTTACCGCATCGAGCCGCGCATTGATGGGCGCAAGCAGATTTTGGGCGTTCTGGAGCGGCATCGTGGCGACGCAGTGATTGTCTATTGCATGAGCCGCAAGGAGACGGAGGCGATCGCGGAGTACCTGAGCAAGGAGAAATTCAATGCGGCGTGCTACCACGCAGGCATGACGTCGATCCAGCGCTCCAAGGTGCAGGAGCGATTCACTGCTGAGAAACTTGACATTGTTGTTGCAACCGTGGCGTTCGGCATGGGCATTGATCGCAGCAACGTGCGCGCCGTGGTGCACATGACTATTCCAAAGAGCATCGAGCATTACCAGCAGGAAACCGGGCGCGCGGGGCGCGACGGCCTGGAGAGCGAATGCGTGCTGTTCCATTCGTACGCTGACGTAGTGAAATGGAATTCCATCACCGAGCGCAGCACTAACGAGGCACGCACGCGACTTGACGATGAGGGCGCGGACGCCGAGGCGTACGAGGCGCTTGATGCGTCCGTGGCGCAAGGCCGCGTGCAACTTGAAGCGATGCAGCGGATGGCGAGCGGCGCGGTGTGTCGGCATCGATGGCTTGTGGAGCATTTCGGGCAGCGTTACGAGCCGATTGCGCGCGAAAGCCGCGCCGGTGATGCGAACGGTTGCGGCGCGTGTGACGTGTGCATGCAAGAAGTGCGCATGGCTACCGATTCCACCACCGTGGCTCGCAAACTGCTGAGCGCAGTGGTGCGCACCGGCCAGCGCTACGGCGCTTCGTACGTGGCGGATGTGGTGCGCGGCGCCGAGACTGAGGAAGTGGCGCGGCGCGGGCATGCATCGTTGCCCACGTACGGGGCGCTCAAGGATGATGACAAGAAGACGCTGACCAATTACATCTTTCAGTTGGTGGAGCGCGGATTGCTGGCGCGTACCGATGACGAACACCCAGTGCTGGTGTTGACGGTTGAGGGGCATCGTGCCCTGCGCGGCGAGATGGAAGTGGCACTACGCGCGCCGCCGCGTGGGCGTGGGCGCAAGCATGCAACGGCTGCGGCGGTGCACGGCGCGCATGAAGTGGACGCCTCGCTCTTTGATCGATTGCGCACGTTGCGGCGCGAACTTGCCACGACGCGCGGTGTGCCGCCGTACGTGATCTTTAGCGATGCAACGCTCATGGAGATGGCGGCTCGAAAGCCGCAGTCACTCAATGAATTTGCGGAGATCAAGGGCGTGGGCGAGAAGAAGCTGGCAGACCTGGGGCTGACGTTCTTGCGGGTGATTAATGAGTGACGCGTAGCGCGCGGCTTTACGAGAGATTCAGCTCAATCTCAATCGTGCCGTTGATCTTGTCCTGCATGATGCCGATCTTCTGCTCGCGGGCGAGCTCAAGCATTGCCAGGAACAAACCGATCGCCTCGCCGCGGCTTCGACCCTTAAAGATGTCTTGCAGTGTCATTCGCTTCTCGGGCGCATGATCAAGGCGGTCCACCAAGTCGGACTGATGCAATGAAATCGGCGTGTCGTCGTACTCCACGCGGTGGTCGCCCACCTTGGAAAGATCAATGCCCGCAACAATCCGCTCGTAGGCCTCAATCAAGTCCATCATGTGGACGTCTTCCATGTCGTACTCGCGCTCGGGCTCTTCAGGGAGCGTGGCGCCGCGACCGGATACCGACCAACGCTGCGCGAACTCCTGGCGCAGGCGCGAAAGTTCATCCGCTGCAGTGCGGTACTTCTGATACGCAAGCAACTGCTTCACCAGCTCAAAGCGTGGGTCAGTGTCATCAAGCGCCCCGCCCTCGCCGCCTTCACCCGGACCGCGCGCGCTTGCAGGCGTCAGCGTTCGACTCTTAATTTCCACCAGCGTGGCAGCCATCACCAAGAACTCGCCAGCAACATCAATGTCAATGGTGTGCAGCTCCTTCAGGAACGCAAAGTATTGCTCAGTGAGCTGCCGGATCGGAATATCCGCAATATCCACCTCCGCCCGACGGATCAGGAAGAGGAGCAGGTCCATGGGACCCTGAAAACTGTCGAGCCGCACTTGATAATCGTCCTGGAACGCCATTGCGGGAAGCGTACCGCGCGGCGCGGGTAAACTCGGCGCATGACCGGATCCCCGAAGGCAGAACCCTCTCAGGCAGCCACCGAACGCGAAGAAACTGCCTTCATTTCAGAGGCAATGCTCGCCGAAGCTGAGGCCGTTCGCCGCACCGCCGCCCG
>NSIA01000131.1 GCA_002737585.1 Planctomycetaceae bacterium
AACCCGCTGGCTGACGCCTCGTTCATGGACGCGGTGGTTGCTGGTGCGGCTCGACTCACCCCAGAACAAGGCCTGCACATCCTGCGCGATATGCCACTCGCCGATCTTGGTATGTGGGCCGACCTCCGCTGCCGCGAAGTACACGGCGACCATATCCGCACCTACGTCATCGATCGCAACATCAACTACACGAACGTCTGCACGGCCAAGTGCACCTTCTGCGCATTCCGCCGCGACGCAGAGGATCACGATTCGTACACGCTGACCTACGAATCCATTCTTCACAAGATTGAAGAGTTGGTAGCCATCGGTGGCACGCAGATTCTCATGCAAGGTGGCATGAACCCAGAGTTGCCGCTGAGTTGGTACTTGGAATTGCTGCGCGAAATCAAGCGACGCTTTCCGAACGTCCACGTCCATGCATTCAGCCCGCCGGAGTTCGTGGAGTTTGTGAACTTCTTTGATCCGCCGGGAGATACCTACGAAGCCAAGGTGCGTGGCATCATGCGCCAACTGAAGGACGCTGGTCTTGATAGCGTCCCGGGCGGCGGCGGTGAGATCTTTGCGCCGGCGGTGCGTTCCAAGATTGGCCTCGGTAAGTGCACCGCTGAAGCGTGGCTCACCACCATGTACGTGGCGCACGAATTGGGAATGAACACTTCGTCCACCATGATGTTTGGGCACATTGAGGGACACGCCGACCGCGTTCACCATATGGAACTCACTCGGCAGTGGCAGGATCGTGCCATCAATGACTTTGCGACGCAAGGCGGCGGTCGATACAAAGCGTTCATTTCTTGGCCGTTTCAGCGGGAAAACACGCCGCTTGGCCGCGCCAAGGAATGGGGTCACGGAGGCGCCGGAGCCGCCGCGGCCGATGATCTCTCGCAGCCCTTCCCGGGCGACGTAGTTGCCAAGCTTGATGGAAGCGGTACCAAGGAAGCGCATCCGGAATTCGGTCGCCGCGTTCGGATGGCGGGCGCAACGGAATACCTGCGCACCCAAGCACTCAGCCGCCTGTACCTCGACAACATTCATTCGATCGGTGCGAGCTGGGTCACCATGGGGCCGCACGTTGGCCAGGTTGGTCTGCGTTTTGGCGCCAACGACATGGGCAGCGTGATGATGGAAGAGAACGTGGTCTCCAGCGCGGGCACCGTTCATTGCCTGAACGAGCCAGTGATCTGCCGCCTGATCCGCGATGCCGGCTTCCTACCCGCGCAGCGGAATAACGCATACAACCTGCTCAAGGTGCATGACGGACCCACTTCGCCGGATCTCATGGTGAAAGATTGGAGCGAACTCCGCGCCAAGCCCATGCATCAAGAGGCACCGCGCGGCGCGGGTTCAGCAAGTGCATTGAAGACTGCCAACGCAGTTCCCCTCACCGTGACTGCTCGAACGGCTGCCGTTGGCGCGCACACCGCCGCCAACTCATCCATTACGCCGCCGCCTGTCATGCCTGCGAAGCTGTGACGGGCGCGCCCTTCCAGTGCAAATTCTCAGGAACTGCAGCGCCACATTCTGGGCAACTGGCAGTTTCAAGCCCAAAAAGCAAGTAGCCGCACGCGCAGCGCGGCTCATCCACTTCCACACGGATGCTCAAATGGCACGCGGAACACTTGCCGTCGGTGTTCGTTTCCAGTTCACATGGTGCGCCGCAACGGGGGCAACCAATCGCGACCTTGGCGCGTCGCCCACGGATCGCACTCTCGTGCGGAGTGGCGCCAGCAATTCTTATCATTACCGGTTGCGCCAACGTTCCGGCTCCAATCACTACCGCCGACGCAGCGACTATCCGTCCGCACCACTGTTCGCCGATCGCATTTACCACCATTTCCGCAACGTCTGGCTCAACGATCGCGAACTCGGTAACAGCAGACCACCCGGTGGCAAGTCCGAATACGGACCACCGAACGATGGCTGTCATGGTTCCACCGCCGCGCGGGGCAAGGGTGACCGCGCTAAAGATTGACCACACCGCGTACAGCGACAGCGCGCTAGCGATGCGCGCAGTGATCTCCGTGCCTTTCGAACCAAGCGCTGCCTGAAACCAGACAAGAAACAGCCACACAAACACGCCCAACCAACCAACGATGGTCGCCGAGCGCATCCAGCGTGCAAAGCGCCCATGATCGGCCACCAATGCACACACAAACGTTGCCATACAACCAACAGCAACAATGGCACTCGTAGCAAGAAATCGCGTGTCCGTCACCACATTCATGATCACCAGCAGCCCAAGCAGCGCCGAGACGGCCACCACCGTAAGAAATGCGCGCAACGCCACGCGGCTACTCACAATCGAATCACGACCGGTGCGAATGATGGGTTGCTTCATGGTGCGTCCTTCGTGATTGGGTCGGTGATATCGACTTGCCCAGGCGCTACCGCATCAGCGGGCACGCTCTCATCCAACCCGGTATCCGCATCCGATTCGGCATCCTCATCACCGGGAGCCGGCGGCCCAAAGGTCGTGGCATTTGCCGAACCAACACGAGCCGCTGCAGTCATCGCTGCAGAAATCGGCGGTAACACCCAGAACGCAAACAGCGCTGTCACTACGGCACCAAGCAAGACCAGCGGCGCTAGCACAGAAACTATCACCTTCCAAGCGGTGACCGACGCAGCACGCGCCAAAATGATGCACGCCGCAGCGACCCACCACATACTCAGCGGGATCGAACCGCAGTAGATACCCAAGCATGGCACCGCCACCATGACGATCGGTCCAAGCGCATATGAAAATGAGCACCAGACCACCTTCCACCGGACTCGTTCCCCACACATTCGCAGGGTGAGTGAAGTCATCCACGCAACAAACGCCAACACCACGAGGCCAAGGATGTACCAAGAGGCCAGCACCGCGCATGCACCGCCGATGGATTCCCACACGGCCATGCGCAACGCGGAGCCGCCGGAGCGCGTGCTGCCAGAACCCCACATCGGCGCGAGCAGCGTGAGCAGAACAAATCCAACCGCGCTTGGAATAGCCACCACCGAAAGCACCGACACCGCATACCACGTGGCCTTTCGCGTAACGACATCGCCCCGGAGCGCGTCGCCAATCCGCGAAGGCCGAGTCATGCCATCGCGCACCGTTGCAAAGAATCGCCGGACGACACCGCCGATCAGTGGGTCTTCCCACGCAACGCGGTGCAACTCAACGGCATCGTCCGGCACCCCCGGCGCGGCTCGCAAGATCATGGAATCCATTTCACACGGCGCGTGACAACGTACACACGCAAACGCCCGCGGCACTAACAGCCCCTGCGCGTCCGATCCGTAATATTGCTGCATGCACCCGGGGCAACAGAACTCCACTGCATTGGCTCGAAACTCAAACTCACTCGGCACGAATCCGCGCCCACATTCCGGGCACGTGCGCCCCGGGACATTCCACAGTGAGTAGCCGCAGCCTTTACATTTCATCCGTTGCGTTCCAGCAGATCAATTCTCCGGCGCACCCTCGGAGATGCGGCGGCGGAACTCAGATTCAAGCCGCGCAGTGGTTGGACCCATGCGCCCAATGCCAATCGTCTGGTCACCGATCGCACTGACTCCGATGATCTCCGCAGCGGTTCCAGTGAGGAACACTTCATCGGCACTGTAGAGATCATCAAGCTGCATGCGCCGCTCATCAACCGGCAAGCCGAGCGCGGGCGCCAGTTCATCAATCACGAACTGCCGAGTGATTCCGTGCAGAATTCCAGCACTGGTCGGCGGCGTGTGGATCCGGCCGTTCTTCACCGCAAAGATGTTGTCGCCTGTGCACTCGCTGACATCACCGTCGGTGTTCAGCATGATGGCTTCCAGCACGTCCGCGTCGATCGCTTCTATCTTGGCAAGAATGTTGTTCAGGTAATTCAAACTCTTGATTGATGGGTCAAGGCATGTCACTGGAATACGCGGCCGCTTGGCAACAATGACCTTCATGCCCGCCTTGTACAACTCGTGCGGGTACAGCTGAATGGTGTCGACCACAATGATCACGCCCGGACGCGGGCACTTGAACGGATGCAAACCAAGCGTTCCCACTCCGCGGGTAACAACCATACGGATGTAGCAATTGGCCATCCCGCATGCTTCCATGGTCGCCCGGGTGGCGTCGGCAAGTTCCGCGCGTGAATAGGGAATCTTCAGGCGAATGTGCCCCGCGCTGGCTTCCAATCGACGCAAGTGCGAATCAAGTTTGAAGATCCGACCGCCGTAACCGCGCAGACCCTCAAAGCAACCATCGCCGTAGAGCAGTCCGTGGTCATAGACAGAAATCTTGGCATCAGCAGGATCAACAAGATGGCCATCCATCCAGATCTTGCGTGGGTGGGAACCATGCTGCGCGGTGGCCGGAGAGACTGCTGCGGAGGTCATGGGGCAAGTGTAGTGCAGGGCACCTCGAACAGCGCCAGCCCGAATGGCCAGCTCGATTGTCCGGCCCGAATGCCCGGCTCGAAACCCCGGCTCGAAACCCCGGCGCACAACCTCAGGCGCCGTGCGACTTTCGATGCCGCGCCGATGGAATTCCCAGTTGCTCCCGGTACTTCACCACGGTTCGTCGTGCAATGGTCACTCCGCGCTCCTCAAGGCGCTTTGCAATGGCTTCGTCCGAAAGGGGATGCGTTCGATCCTCCGCGTCCACCGTGTCACGGASCATCTGCCGCACCGCTTCCCAACTCGCACCCTCGCCGTCGGCAGTCTCCACCCCGCCCGTGAAGAACTTGCGCAGCTCCACCATGCCGCGCGGCGTCTGCATCCACTTACCACTCACCGCGCGACTCACCGTGCCAGTACTTAATCCAATAATGGAAGCAACCTCTGACATTTCCAACCGCCGCAATGCTTCCGGGCCTTCGTCAAACCACGGTCGCTGCCGAGCGATGACTTCCTCCACAACGCGCAACAGCGTGCTGCTCCGGTGATGGAGCGCCTCGATGAGCCACTCCGCAGCCTTAACGTTGGTGCCAACAAATTCCCGAGTCTCCGCCTCCACTGCGCTGTCCTTCGCCATCAGTTGATAGACGGGGCTGACACGCAGTACCGGAAGATTGCCGTCGGCAAGCGCCGCAACATAGCGATCTCGATCAGCGTCATACTCAATCACCACATCCGGCTGCACTGGGCGCGCATCAGTATCAGTGACGTCCCGCCCGGGCGAAAGGCGCAACTTGCGCAGGACGTCCCGCGCCGCGTGAATCCGAGCCAGCGACATCTGCGCGCGCTGCTCGACGCGCGGCAGTCGATTTTCTAGAAAGTCAATCCAGTGCGCACCAACGATGACGCGTGCATCCTCAAATGCCGTGCGGTCTTCAGCCGACAACACAGCACCATCGCGTTCGGCAAGAGCTGCGTCGATCTGCAACATCAGGCTCTCGCGCACATCACGCGCAGCGATTCCCGGTGGTTCAAGCGCCGATTGCACCGCGCGCAGGGCGCGAGTCAGGAGTTCGTCGTTCCATGCCGCGTTGCCGTATGCGGTGCGCAGTGCATCAAACGAAACATCAAGCAACCCGTCAGCATCAAGCGATTCAATCATGGCGGTGCCCGGCTCGCGTAATTCCTGCGCAACATCGGCTAAGCGCCAATCATGGAGCAATCGCTCCGCAAGATTCTCACCGCGGCTTGGCGTATTGGCCATGGCATCCATCTTGCCGTCGCGCTCGCCGTCGGTCCGCCGTGCACGTGGCGCCTCGCCATCAAGCATGTCCCCATAGGATCGCTCAAACTCGCGAAGTCGCTCGAATCCTTCAGCGGACGCATCTGGCTCAGCGATCGGACGCTCGTGCTCAATACGCGTCGATTCCAACTCAAGCCCAGGCTCGGCAGTTTCCAGGGCAACATTGCGCTCTAACTCTTGAGCGAGCCGTTCCTGCAACTCCGCCACTGGCATCTGCAGCACTTCCATCGATTGAATCAGGCGCGGCACCATCCGCATGTGCTGGCCGGTACGCAGACGCTGTGAATGCTCGAAGCGCATGTCAGAGTTCCTGCCGACACGCGATGGCGTCGGCCAACACGGCCTTGCTGGCGTATTCAATCTGACCACCAGCAGGCAACCCGCGCGCCAGCCGCGTCACTTTGATACCGCGCCGCGCCATGGCGGCGGCAATCTGCAGACCAGTGCTCTCGCCTTCCATATCAGCGTTCATCCCCAGGATGACTTCACGCACCGCTACCCCGCGCGCGTTTGATTCCGGATGCTCCACGCGTCGCAGCAGGTCCTTCATGGTCAGACTATCCGCACCGACACCATCAAGGGGATCGATGCGCCCCATCAGCACGTGGTACACGCCGCGGTACATGCCAGTCTGCTCAAGACTGATCAGATCCTTCGGCTGCTCCACCACCAGAATCGTGGATGCATCGCGCGAAGTACTGACACAAATCGGGCATGGATCGATATCTGTCAAGTTCCAGCACACAGAGCAATGCCGAATCTTTCGCTTCACGTCGGTGATGGCGTGCGCTAGTTTCAGCGCTTCGCCCTCCGGGCTCTTGAGCATAAAGAATGCCAATCGCTCCGCGCTGCGCCGACCGATTCCTGGCAATCGACCAAACTCCTCAATGAGTCGTGTGACACACTCGGGGTAGGCGGAGTTGGGTCGTTCGGTAGCCACGGTCGTCAGCGATTTCCAGTGTTACAAGTGCCTTGCACCGATCGAGGAATGCAATCGTTAGAGGTGCGCCAGAAGTTGCGGCGGGAGCGGAATGCCCATCTCTGCGGCGGTCTGTGAAATCCGCGTGGCGGCTTCGCGCCGCGCATGACGAATGGCGTCGTTGATGGCTTCAGTGACGGCTGTCTGCAATTCAGCACGCGCCAGGTTGGTAGCAGCATTGGCGATGGCCGGATCAATATCCACCGAAACCAGTTCGATGCGACCATTCATCACCGCGCGCACGCGCCGACATGAGGAATGACCGACGCATTGGATACGCCCAAGTTCATCCTTCACTTGCAAGAGCCGCTCTTGCATGCGCGGCAGGTCCTTGAGCATTCCAGCGAGGCCAGCGGCGGCCTTGAGCTTGTCAAACATCGAGATCTCCGTGCGTGATGTGATCCATGGGGTCAGTTTCGTCGGCTCGATCGTTGGCCTCCGAGGCCTCCACCGTTGCCGTTGGTGGCAGCGTACCTGCAGCCTCCACACGGACGATCGTTGCATCAAACAGCGCAGACACCTCCAGCACCAATGGATGCCGCACCGCCGGGTCATCACGCAGGCTCGGTGCGGCCGCCGCTTCCATGCGCCGCGGAGCCGCAACTTCAGCATCCACGCGAACGCGCGCCGCTCGCCCGCACGCGCGCGTTGCTAGCGATGCCAGCATGTCGGAAACCGCCGTTCCCGATGTCCCGGTTCCGGGCGCGCACTTCACAGAAAGCACACCGTCCACCCACGAAACGGGCACAAACGAATCCACCGTGGCCTGATCGCGCGGCGACGCCTGCGCGAGTTCAAGAATGCGCTTCCATAGCGCCCCAATGTCAACGACCTGCGCGGGTACCGGCTCAGGAGCCGGCCGCACCGGAGGCGTCACATGGGGCGCAACGGTTTTTTTACAGGTAACTCCGGAACAGGCGCCTGCGCGCGAGCACTGGTGCCCGCCCCCACTTCAGCCACCGGCGCAAAGCGCGCTGCCAGCGCCATGCGCACCACCGCTGCATCAAACAACGTTCGTGGCGCACCGGATTGCTTGGCGGAACGCAGCACTGCATCGCACACCGCAATGAGATGCGCCAACGTTGCTGGTTCAAATGCCTTGGCATCACGCGCTGCTTCGGCGCGCGCTTCGTCAGCCACTTCCAAGAGTTCGCTGTCAGCGCCACACACGGCAGCGAGCATCACGATGCGGAATCGTTCCGCCATGAGTTCAAGGGCTTGATCAATGCTGGTGCCACCTTCAAGTAACGCTGCAGCACGCTCAAGCGAAACGCGCGCATCACCTGCGCCGATCGCTGCCACCAATCCAGCTACCACGGAGTCATCAGGCATACCGAGCACATCTGCAAGAAGTGCCGTACTGATGCGGCCATCGGTGCTTGCTGCAACCAGTCGATCAAGGAGACTCAATCCATCGCGCATTGATCCATTCGCCAATCGAGCCACCTGCATGACCGCGGCGTCATCGGCTGCAATGGATTCCTTGCGCAAGACATCCTGCAAATGGCCAGCGATCTTTGCTGCCGAAATATTACGGAAATCAAAGCGCTGGCAGCGACTCTGAATGGTCGCCGGCACTTTGTGCGCCTCGGTGGTGCACAAGATGAACTTCACATGCGGCGGCGGCTCCTCCATGGTCTTCAGGAGTGCATTGAACGCCGGCGTGGTCAGCATGTGCACTTCGTCGATGATGTAAATCTTGTAAGCGCTGCGAGCTGGTGCAATGCCCGCGCCGGCGATCAAATCACGCGCATCGTCAATGCCGCGATTGGAAGCGCCGTCAATTTCCACCACATCCATGTCATCGCCACGCATGATGGCTTCGCCAATCTCCGTCGCTTGCGTCTGGCCGCGCGCATTCAACGCTCGCGCAAAGATCCGCGCCATACTGGTCTTACCAACGCCGCGCGTTCCACAGAAGAGATACGCATGCGCAGTACGCCCAGTAGCAATGGCGTTCTGCAGGGTGCGACCGATCGTGTCCTGCCCCACCACTTCTGCAAAGGTGCGCGAGCGGTACCGGCGCGCCAAGACCGTATACGCCTTGGTGGCCTGGCCTTCGAAACCCGGGATGAGCTCCTGCATCGGGCTATTTGCTGATGGCGCCGATGATGCAGATGACGCGGATGGCGCCGCTGTCGGCAGGACATCCGGGATCAACCCCGGCATCAATGATTGCCCAGACGCCTCAAGAGTTGCGTCGGTGTCTTTCTTCTTCTTGGTGCTGCTCGCCACGGTGACCTCGTCCTGCGCGGGGGCGCAAAAAAGAAAATCGGCGGCTGGGAGGACGACCAGGCGGACCGGCGCTCGGCCGACGCCGCTTATGGCTGCTGCGGTCAAGCCCTGACCAGGTTCACGGGCCAACCGACGACGGGACCCGGCCGTCCTCCTCGCCGCCGAGGGAGCGGAATGGTAACCGATCCGGGATAAGCCAAGAACCGCGCGGACTACACTCGGTTTGGATGATCGACCCTACCGCCGACAAGCCTGCCGATGACCGCGGACCGCAAGCGCCCCTGCCCACCGCTGCAAGCCGACGCAACCGATTAGCCGCCGCTGATTCACGCTCCCAGCGCATCCTGATGCTGGTGCTGCGATCGATCTTCGTGGTTGTCCTGATCTCCGTGGTGGTACTAACCATCGCCAGCAACCGCACCAGCGCGCTCGACTTTGGATTCAGCACCGTCATCGGACTGATGGTCGCCGCGGTGGCGCTTGGACTCATCATCATTACCGTCGACGCGCTCACGCCCAACAAGCGTTTGGCCTGGGTCGTTGGGATCTTTGTCGGCATCATGCTCGGCCTGGTCGGCGCGGTCGCCGTTGGCAGCGTGATCGATCTAGTGGCTGGCGCGTGGGATCTCAAAGAATCAAGCGCCGTCTACTTGGGCCTGGCCAAGGTCACCATCGGCATCGTCTTGGTGTACCTGTCCGTATCGGTGGTGCTCACCACGCGCGACGACTTTCGCTTGGTGATTCCCTACGTGGAATTCGCGCGACAAGTGCGCGGCGCACGACCGCTGCTCCTCGACACTTCTGTGCTCATCGACGGTCGCTTCGAAGACCTTGGGCGCACGGGCATCATTGATGCACCGGTGCTGGTCGCACAATTTGTGATTGACGAACTACAGAAGCTTGCCGATTCAGAAGACGCAACCAAGCGCCAGCGCGGGCGCCGTGGGCTGGATGTCTTGCAGCGTTTACAGGCGAATCCGTGGGTCGATCTTGAGATTGAGGACCTCCGCGCCGAGGGTCGCTCCGTGGACCGCGCGCTTGTAGAAGTCGCAAAGGCGGAACGATTCCGCATCGTCACCACCGACAGCGGACTGGAACGCGTGGCACAAATCAACGGCGTTGCGTGCCTAAATCTCAACACGGTGTCCACCGCCATGCGGACTGGGCAGGTCACCGGCGAGCAGTTGCGCATTGCGATCGTCAAGCGTGGCGAAAATCCGCATCAAGGCGTCGGCTTCTTGGAAGACGGCACCATGGTGGTCATCGATCACGGCGCGGGCAAGATCGGCCTGACCGTGGAGACGGTGGTGACGAACACGGTGCAAACTTCGGCTGGTCGACTGATCTTTGCGCGACTGGCGGAGCCGAGTTCTGACGATGTCATGCCGGCGGCTGCGTCCGGCGAGGCGGCAGCAGAGTCAAGCGAACCACCTGTCGCAGACGCGCGCATCTCCACCATGGCTCGCGCGGCGACCACGCAACCGCGCACGCCGCCGCGCCCGGGTCGCAATCCGCGTCGGTGACACGATGAATTCTGGGCGGGGCTTTGGGGCGATGATGCATCACGCTTTCGTACTGGTCCGCGTTGTTACATCA
>NSIA01000132.1 GCA_002737585.1 Planctomycetaceae bacterium
GCTTTGTTGGTGAACGTCAGCGCCAAGATCTGCCATGCCGGAATGCCAAGTGCCACCAAACGCGCCACGCGACGGGTGATGACGCGCGTCTTTCCCGAGCCGGGGCCAGCAAGCACCAAAAGCGGGCCATCAACGTGCGCAACGGCAATGCGCTGGTCTTCGGTGAGGCCTTCCAGGAGCGCGTCGGCATCAAGTTCCGGAATCACCGCTTCGGGTGCATGCGTCGGTGCTGATCTATCAGCCGCAGATTGTGCTGATTTGTAGCCTGTTTGTGCCACTTTTAGTGGGGTCGGTAATTCGGGAAACAGCATGCGCGGGGCCTCCTTGCGGTGCGCGAAAGCGCTCAGTGCGCCAGTCGACTTGACGAGTCTAGAAGACAGGCATCGACATGCTGTCCACAGGCCAAATTCAACGACTGAACACAATTAAATAAACATAAATCGTGAGCCGAGACAGACTTGCAGCGCGCTCACACGAAAGTCGATAAAATCGACGCGAACAGGGGTTGCAACCACAACAGGTAGGGGTACCATGAYCGCCACGCCCAAGCGTTGGTAGTGCTTGGACGTATGAATGATACCAAACAGAATGCGAACAAAAGTTCAAATTTATGTTTGGGTGGTGAAAATGTCAGGTGGTGTGTGCGCCAGTGTTGCCGGTGTCGTGGGCAGTAGTTGAAGTGAAGCTTTTGACGGACCAGGAAGGTCCGAGTCAAGGGGTTGGACGATGAGCATTCTTTGTGACACGCAGATCCGTGATTCCGTGCGGATCGTCCCCTTCGCTGACAACGCGAAGCGCCCCGGCACAGTGTCCTTTGGCGTCTCGAGCTACGGCTACGACGTTCGCGTGGGAACAAAGTTCAAAGTCTTCACCAACGCCACCAGCGGCGGCACCGCCATCGTGGACCCGAAGAACTTTTCGAACGACCTCTTCATCGCCATCGACACCGCTGAAACCGGCCGCGACCACATTGTGATCCCGCCAAATTCGTTCGCCCTTGCCGAGACGGTTGAGACCATTGATGTTCCGCGCGACGTCCTTGCCATCTGCGTTGGTAAGAGCACCTACGCCCGCTGCGGCATCATTGTGAATGTCACGCCGCTTGAGCCAGAATGGCGCGGCAAAGTCACCATCGAAATCAGCAATACCACGCCGCTTCCAGCCAAGATTTACGCCAATGAAGGCATCGCCCAAATGATCTTCTTGCGAGCCGAGAACGTCTGCGCCGTGAGTTACGCAGACAAGCGCGGCAAGTATCAAGATCAAACCGGCCTGACACTCCCGCGCGTCGACGGACTTCCGTTCGGCGACAGCACTCCAAATCATCAGTAAGACCCGAATCCAGGACTCCGCGTTCCTATGGACGCGGYGCCGCYCCGTCACGAACACAGTTCCCGAAACACATGCACGCAGGCATCGCGTGCACCATCACGAGAGAGACACGGAATACCCATGAGAATTGCACGACGCTTCACGACCGCTGGCAAGGACGTCTACGGA
>NSIA01000133.1 GCA_002737585.1 Planctomycetaceae bacterium
TTGCCACGGACATCGTGGTCAGCAAGTACTTCCGCAAGGCCGGCGTGCCACAGCTTGGCGCCGACGGTCGTCCCCTCAAGGATGCCGCGGGCAAGCTCGTTCTTGGACCAGAGCGCAGCGTTCGCCAAGTGGCACATCGCTTGGCTGGTTGCTGGCGCCACTGGGGCGAGAAGTTTGGCTACTTCACTGCCAAGAAGGACGCTGACGCTTTCTACGACGAACTCGCGCACATGCTGCTCAACCAGATGGCTGCGCCGAACAGCCCACAGTGGTTCAACACTGGCTTGAACTACGCGTACGGAATCAGCGGCCCTGCGCAGGGTCACTGGATCGCGGATCACAAGACTGGCAAAGTTGGCCTGGCCAAGGACGCGTACACGCATCCACAGCCGCACGCCTGCTTCATTCAGGGCGTGAAGGATGATCTGGTTGGCGAAGGCGGAATCATGGACCTGTGGACTCGCGAAGCGCGACTCTTCAAGTACGGCTCCGGCACCGGCACCAACTTCTCCAACGTCCGTGGTGAGAACGAACAACTCTCCGGTGGCGGTCGCAGCTCTGGACTGATGAGCTTCCTGAAGATCGGCGACCGCGCCGCAGGTGCAATCAAGTCCGGCGGCACCACGCGCCGCGCTGCAAAGATGGTCTGCCTGGATGTCAATCACCCTGATATTGAGAAGTTCGTCAACTGGAAGGTTCGTGAAGAAATCAAGGTTGCCGCGCTTGTTGAAGGCATGAAGCACCTGGCACCGAACCAGAAGGAACTGGCGGAGCAGTTCGGGCTCAAGCTCGATTACGACTTCAACGGTGAGGCCTACTACACCGTCAGCGGCCAGAACTCCAACAACTCCGTGCGACTCTCTGATGAGTTCATGGACGCAGTGGAAGCCAACGGCGAATGGACCTTGATTCGTCGCACCGATGGCAAGGTCGCTAAGACCCTGCCCGCTGTCGATCTGTGGAAGCAAATCAATGAGGCTGCGTGGCACTGCGCAGACCCGGGCATCCAGTACGACACCACCATCAACGCGTGGCACACTTGCCCGGAAGGCGGGCGCATTAACGCCAGCAATCCGTGCAGCGAGTACATGTTCCTGGACAACACCGCATGCAACTTGGCGTCCATCAACCTGCTCAAGTTCTATGACTCGGAGACGCGCACCTTCGACATCGAGGGTTACGAGCACGCCATCAGTCTGTGGACCGTGGTGTTGGAAATCAGCGTGCTGATGGCCAGCTTCCCATCCAAGGAAATTGCTGAACTCAGTTGGAAGTACCGCACCCTTGGTCTCGGCTACGCCAACCTTGGCGCCATGCTGATGCAGGCCGGTATCCCCTACGACAGTGACGCTGGCCGTGCAGTGTGCGGCGCGCTGAGTTCCATCCTGACCGGTCGTTCCTATGCAGCCAGTGCKGTGCTTGCTGCTGAGCACGGAACGTTCGATGGTTACAAGGAGAACAAGGAGCACATGCTCCGCGTGATCCGCAATCATCGTCGCGCTGCTCAAGGTGTTGCCCGCGATAGTGGTGAGTACGAAGCAATGCGCATCGCGCCGGTTCCGATTGATCATGCGGTGTTCACCGAAGGTCGCGTGACCATTTCCAACGCCAACGACATGCTCGGCCGCGCGGTTGCTGCATGGGACGATGCGCTTGCGTTCGGCAAGAAGCACGGCTTCCGCAATGCGCAGGTCACGGTGATTGCACCAACTGGCACCATCGGACTGCTAATGGATTGCGACACCACCGGCGTGGAGCCCGACTTTGCGCTGACCAAGTTCAAGAAGCTTGCCGGCGGTGGTTACTTCAAGATCGCCAACCAGTCACTGCGCCCCGCGCTGCAGGCACTCGCCTACACCGCTGTGCAGGTGGATGAGATTGTSACCCACGTCATGGGCAC
>NSIA01000134.1 GCA_002737585.1 Planctomycetaceae bacterium
GAGGTGGTGAAGATTGAGAACAGTCTGCCAACCGTCTTTGAGATCTCCTTCGCTTTCAGTGCATGGAGCATGCCCGAGCGTGTCTTGGCTGCTCACGGTATTGACGCCGTGGCTGCGCGTGCTGATCAGAAGTTCAACGGCCTCCGCGCCCTTGGTCTCAACCGTAAGCAGATCGATGCATTGAACGTTCGCATCTGTGGAACGCAGACGGTGGAAGGCGCTCCGCACCTCAAGGACAAGCACCTTCCAGTGTTTGACTGCGCGAACCGTTGCGGCAACTTGGGCACGCGATTCATCGCGCCTCRGGGTCACATCTACATGATGGCCGCTGCGCAGCCGTTTATCTCGGGTGCAATTAGTAAGACCATCAATCTTCCCAATGACGCGAATGTTGAAGACATTGGTGCGTGCTACCGGCTGAGCTGGGAACTTGGTCTCAAGGCCAACGCCCTGTACCGAGACGGTTGCAAGCTGAGCCAGCCGCTCAATACCAAGAGCGATGCGTCAGACGAGCGTGAAGAAGAAGACACTGCTGGCTTGCCAGAAGTAGTCGCCACCACTACCTACGTTGATCGCATCGTCGAGCGCGTAGTTGAAGTGGAGCGCGTGGTGGAGCGCGTTATTGAGCGCCCACGTCGTAGCCGTCTGCCGGACACGCGGCAGTCGCTCACGCACAAGTTCAACGTTGCTAGCCATGAGGGCTACTTGATCGTTGGTCTCTACGAAGACGGCACGCCGGGCGAACTGTTCATCACCATGGCGAAGGAAGGCTCCACCATTGGTGGGCTGATGGATTCGCTGGGAACCGCCATCAGTCTGGCACTGCAGTACGGAGTGCCGGTGGAGAGCATCGTCAACAAGTTTGCACACCAGCGCTTTGAGCCAATGGGAATGACCACCAACTCGGACATTCCGTTTGCGAAGAGCTTGGTCGATTACATCTTCCGTTGGCTCGGGATGCAATTCATCGCCGGCTACCGCGAGCAGAACGCACCGCGTCGCACCAAGCCAGCGGAACTCTCCGGTGGTGGAATGAACGCACACGGGATCGCAGGAAGCGSCCCGATCAGTAACGCCGAAGCCAAGGAGGCTGCATGGCC
>NSIA01000135.1 GCA_002737585.1 Planctomycetaceae bacterium
TCAAGGTYGGCGAAACGCGCGACACTGGCAACGCGCTTGATCAGTCCAACGCGCACCTCATGGGTGACGCTCCGGCCTGCGACGGCTGCGGGTCGATCACCGTTCGTAACGGAACTTGCTACCGCTGCCTGAACTGCGGCAGTTCGATGGGCTGCTCCTGAGCCAATGAATCACGCTCCATCATGCGGCGTGCCACGGAACGGCACGCCGCATGATGGGGCCAACTTCAAACGACGGTCGCCTCACGCATGGCTGCGTTGCGCACCGCCAGACCCTCTGAAAGGAAGGTCAGGCTCATGAATCATGCGCCGTTGCACGGACTCCGACCCGTGCGCGGCGCGACAACAGACGCGATGGTGGCGAGTTCGTAACAGCGTGACGGTCAGCGAGTGGATGGACCCTCCTTGCATGGCTGGATGAGCACGGATATCAGCGAACTTCGGCCCCCTCTCCTGGGAATGGATGCCCCCCGGCCGGCACACTGGCGCGCGCAAGCGCACACGTGCCGGGCGACCGGGAAGGGAGACCCGACGCCTCACGGCTCGCCCCATCGCGTCACTTTCAATGACGAAGCGCCTCGGCGCTCGTCGTTCCTCCCCCCCCTGCTGCGGAAGCCCACCCCCGCGGCAGGGGGAATTTGTTTTTGCGCTGCGGAGCCTGATTGCCTGCCGTGGGTACCGCGGCTCCATACACTGACCGATCATGCTGAACCTTGCCACGACCCTTCGACTTTCCCCGGCGTGCGCGCTGTTTGCTCTGACCCTGACSGCGTGTGAGACCACTCCGGAGGCGCAGTCACTGGCACGCAAGGTTGACCTTGATACCGCTCCGCTCACGCACGTGGTGCTGGTGCAGTTGAAGGATCCATCGCGGGCCGCCGAGTTGGTTCAGGACTGCGACCGCGTCCTACCGTCTATTGAGGGTGTTTCCGCGTACAGCTGCGGAGTGCCGCTCGTCATGGGCCGAACGAACGTGACCAGTGATTACGACGTTGGCATCTACGTGGGGTTCCGGACGGAGGCCGCGTACCGAGACTATGTGGACCACCCCCGTCACTTAGAGATGGTGGAAGGCTGGCGCGAGGGTTGGAAGTCTGTGCGTATGTTTGATATTGTTGATGGGGTGCCTGCGGCGATGCCGGTGAAGGTTGCTCCGGTGGCGACCGACGCAGCGAAGCCCATGAAGATGGATGCGACGAAGCCTGCGCCAGCGGCAACTGTCAAGCCAAGTGCTACTGGCGCCGCTGCTCCCGCGCCGGCCGCCTCGCCGACGACGCCGATTGCCCCCAAGTAAGGGGTGGTCTGATCGCAGTACTGGCTCACGGATCGCTACACTGCAATTCATGGCTATTGAAACCACGCTCCAGGCTCGCCAGAAATGGTGGAATATTTTGTACGCCG
>NSIA01000136.1 GCA_002737585.1 Planctomycetaceae bacterium
TGCTGAAGAGATGGAAGCGAAGGCGCGCGCAGCTGCCGCAGCGCCAGGCGCAGCGCAAACGCTCTCCGCGGAAGACGTCAAGGCATACGAAGCCGCGAAGGCGGTAGTGGATAAGGGCAAGCCAGTTGCGCCGGCAGCGTATGACCGCCCCGTGCAGATGTGGCTGTACATCATCGGATGCGGAGTGCTGGGCGTTCCGTGGTTCCTGTGGGAATGGCTCTCCGCTGCCAGTAAGAAATATCGCTTGAACGCGGATGGATCGTTTGAATTCAATGGGCGCACCATTCCTATGGAAGACATCGCAGATATCGACATGGCCAAGTGGATGTCGAAGTCAGTGGCAACAGTTGTTGCGAAGGATGGCACGCGTATTACCCTTGACGATTACAAGTTCAAGAATTCAAACCTGATCATTGGCGGGATCGCTGCACGCTTGTATCCCAACGACTGGGATACCGATGGGCGTGACCTGAATAAGATTCGTGCGCAGGAAGAAGCTGTGGCGGCTTCCGATGCGGCCGAACTCGCTGCGGCGAGCCAACCCGCTGCGGATTCCGCCACCGATAAGACCGTCTGACCATGCGCTCGACCGCCGAACCGACCACCGCCATTGCCAAGCAAGACCGCTGCGGCGACTTGCCACATCGCCCGCGCGTACTGCTCGGAAAGATGGGGCTTGACGGTCATGACCGCGGCGTGAAGTTGATTGCGCGGGTGATGCGTGACTCAGGAATTCATGTGATTTACAGCGGGCTGTGGCAGACGCCGCGCAGTTTGGCGATCGGCGCACGCGATGAAGACGTTGATTGCGTTGCTGCTTCGATGATGTCAAACTCGCACTTGGTGTTGGTGCCGCGGCTACTCAATGAAATGAAAGCTGTTGGCCGCGCTGATATTCCAGTGAATGTTGGCGGCATCATTCCGCAGTCGGATGTGCAGGGGCTGCTTGATGCGGGCGTTGCGCGCATTTACCACACCGGCACCAGCATGGATGAGATTGTGGACAGCGTCCGTGCCACGGTGAAGCCGTATGCGCCGGTGGTTTCCAGCGCGCGCGAGGCAGTGCTGGCACGGCAGATTTCTATGGCGCACGCTGCGTCGCTTCCGGCGGGAACTCCGGTCAAGCGTCCCGCGCGCGTGGTGGGAATTACTGGTTCCCCGGGCGCCGGCAAGAGCACCTTGGTTGCAGCGATGGCAAACGAAGCGGTCCGTCGCGGGCAACGTATTGCGGTGGTTGCCTTCGATCCGATGAGCCCGATCACTGGTGGTGCATTGCTTGGCGACCGACTGCGCGTTGACTTCAACGCCGTTGATGACAAAGTGTTCTATCGATCGCTGGCGATTGTTGGCGAGGACTACCGCAGCTTGCCGGAAATCATCGGCTTGATCGGCGCGGCGGGCTTCGACACGCTGATCATTGAAACCGTGGGCGCTGGTCAGAATGATGTTGCAATCCGTCAGCATGTTGACCTCACCGCGGTAGTGGTGGTGCCAGGCATGGGCGATTCCGTGCAGATGGACAAGGCGGGCATTCTGGAGATTGCTGATCTCTTTGTTGCCAATAAGGCCGATCACGCGGGTGAGGCCAAACTGGTGCGTGAACTGCTTGACATTGCTGGCGGCCGCCCGATTCTGGAAACCATTGCCACCGAGGGCAAGGGCGTGGTTGAGCTGCTCGATGCGCTGTTGAAGTGACCGACGCGGAGTGATTGCCGGAGGGTTATCCGCGCACCCAAACTCTCTACACTGTGGCGCTCGCGGCGGACCAATCCGCGCGCGTGCTGCTCGTTACATCGCTACCTGATTTGAGGAGATTTCCATGTCCGTTGAACTGAAGCCCAACTGCAATCAAGCGCTCGAACTCGGTAAGTACGCCTGCGAATTCATGCGGAGTGCTTCGCCTTCGGAGTCGGTGCAGGAGCGCACCAAGCTCTTTCATACGGACAGCGTGTTGTGCGGCATCAGCGCGGTGGCTCTGTGCGCAAACGCGCCGGTGGTCCTGCGCGAAGAGGCGCTTGAATATCCAAACGCGCACGGCGTTCCGTTCTTTGGAAGCACCGTGAAGGTTGCGCCGGAGAAGGCGATCGTTGCCAATAGCAGCGCGGTGCGCGAGTGGGATTCCAACGGAACTAACTTTGGATTCCGCAAGGAACTCGGCTTCATTGCTGGCGAGTTCGGGCACAATGATTTCTATCCAGTGGCGATTGCTGCGGCGCAGATGAAGGGCCTTGATGGCGCGGCGGCGCTGCGCGGCATGATGCTCTCTGATGAGATTCGTGGGCGCCTTGCGGAGGTGTTCAGTCTCAAGACCTACAAGATTGACCATGTGGTGCACGGCGCGATTGCCAGTGCGGCCACGTGGGGCGCGATGATGGGGGCGACGCCAGAACAGATTGAGAGTGCCATCGGCATGGTGGTTGCGCATTACATTCCGTGGCGCGCCATTCGCGCTGGCAAGCAGCTCAGTGATTCCAAGGGCGCGAGCGCGGCGATCAGTACTGAAGTTGCGGTGCTCAGCATGATGCGTTCCATGCGCGGATTCATTGGACCGAAGGACATCTTCCGTAATCCAGAGAGCATGTTCCGGCAGTTTGAGAAGACTGCGGGCGACAGTCCGTTCCCGTTGGTGTTGAGTACCACGGGCGATGACTTTGCAGTGATGGGCATGCACTTCAAGCTGGGGCTGTATGAGCACCAGAGTGCGGGCGCGCTGCAGGGGATGATCGATTTGATGCGCAAGCATCCGGAGATCTTGGAGAATCCGGGGCTGATTCAGGGCATCAAGATTGTGGCGTACGAGCCAGCGTTTGGCATCATTGGCGATCCAGCGAAGCGCGATCCAAAGACGCGGCAGAGTGCGGACCATTCGATGGTGTACATCGTTGGAACGCTGCTGCGAAAGGCTGTGGAGAAGGCGGCGGAAATGAAGACTGGCAAGATTGCTGACGGCAACGACGCCATGTGGAAGACGCTGTTCTTAGCGCCGTACGACTACGACCCGGCGGCGATCGTGAATAAGACCACGCGTGCGTTCATGGAGAAGATGACGTTCGAGCATGGTGGCGCGGAGTACGACCGCAACTATCCGGACGGCATTCCAACGAGCGTGGTGATTACTACGACGGACGGAAGGACGCTGGATAGTGGTTTCGTGATGTATCCGAGCGGTCATGCGCGGAATGCAAGCGCGAATCTGAAGGACATCTTGGCGAACAAGTTTGAGCGACTGGGTGCGCTCGCGATGGATGATCCGAAGCCGCTCGTGACGAAGCTGAACGCCATTGAGAAGTTGGACGCGAAGCAGTTGGCTAGCGTGTACGACTTCCGGATTGTGAGTCGCGGGAAGTTTGAGTGAGGTGGTTGGGATTGGGGCAGCGTCGGCATTGGAACTTTGGCGGCAGTTGATCGCATCGCTGCTTTGGCGTGCTACCCTTCAGCTATGGATTGGCGTGAACGAATATCTGTAGATCCTGGCATCCGATTCGGCAAGGCCTGCGTGGGCGGAACCCGCATCGCTGTGGCTGATGTTCTCGGTTGGCTGTCCGCCGGGATGACGGCGGAAGAAATCGTCGCGGAGTATCCGCCGATCACGCGCG
>NSIA01000137.1 GCA_002737585.1 Planctomycetaceae bacterium
CGCGACCAATCGATTTACATCTGAAGGGTCTTGCCAAGCTCGGCGCCAAGATTGAGATGGACGGCGGCAACATCATTGCTACCTGTGACCGTCTCAAGGGTGCAACCATCTTCCTGGGTGGTCCCAATGGGCCAACCGTCTTGGGCACGGCCAACGTGATGAGTGCGGCAACGCTTGCTGAAGGTCGCACGGTCATCGAGAGTGCTGCATGCGAGCCAGAGATTGTGGACTTGGCCAACATGCTCAACCGCATGGGTGCCAAGATTCGTGGCGCTGGTTCGCCCCGCATCATCATTGATGGTGTTGAGGCGCTTGGTGGTTGTGAACATCGCGTGATGCCTGACCGCATTGTGGCTGGCACCTACGCCATTGCAGCAGCTATGACCAACGGTGATGTCACGATTGATGACTTCCCGTATGACAGTTTGCTTGCTGCGGTCAACCACCTTGAGGAGGTAGGCGTTCATGTGACGAAGGTGAATCCGAATGATGAGGATGCTCGTTGCAGCGTGCGCATTTCATCCAACCGTGTGTTGCGACCAACCATCATTACCACGCAGCCGCACCCTGGATTCCCGACTGATTTGCAGGCGCAGTTCATGGCTTTGCTTTCCATCGCTGACGGTAACTCGATCATCACTGAGAAGATCTACACCGAGCGATTCCTGCATGTTGCTGAACTCTCACGTATGGGCGCACAGGTGTATCGCCAGGGATCGACTGCGGTGATCTCTGGCGTGCGTCACCTGCACGGCGCGCCAGTGATGGCCAGTGACTTGCGTGCGAGCGCGTGCTTGGTCTTGGCGGCGCTTGCCGCTGAGGGCGAGACCACGATCAGCCGCGTCTACCACCTCGATCGTGGATACTCGGGGATGGAGCGCGTGCTGGCTTCGTTGGGCGCGGATATTGAGCGTTGCAAGGAGACCAAGGCCGAGCCTGCAGAGGATGCAGTACCGGCGATGCTTCCATCGATCCGTGGCGCAGGTCTGACATCGCGTGCAGCGCAGGAGCCGTTGGCCAAGGCCGAAGGCAACTGAGTGAAGGCCGAAGGCAACTGAGTGAAGGCCGAAGGCAACTCAGTGAAGGCCGAAGGCAACTGAGTTACAGCTGAACATTGCCCTTTTCTCGCGGGACGTCCCTTCAAGGGGGCGTCCCGCGTCATTGAAGGGGACGATTCGTTTTACTCACGGAACAACCCGCGCCGCACAGTGAATCACCCGCATCACTCAGGGGGCGTCCCGCGTTACTTGCTGGGCTGCTTGTTGCTGGGCGGTCCGATGATCAGATTCTCCATCCGCTTGGTCTCTGCTTCAAAGATTGCAGTGGCGGAGTCGAGCCGCGTGCGGAGGAGCTCAGCCAAGCCGGGAACCGTATTGAGTAGTTCGCCATCGCGGCGGAGCGCGTCCTCAATGCCCTTCATGGCATACTGATGTTCCACTGCGGCAAGGGTGTACTGGCGGACGATTTCGCGATTCGCAACATCGATCCGTTCAGATCCGACGTCTTCGGCGCCGCCACCAAGGAGCAGCCATGGTTGCCACATGACTTCTCGCCCGGCGGCATCAAGTTCCTGTGACGCGATTGAGAAATCAGCGGCACCTCGACCGAATGAATGATCTGCCGAGGTCATGCTGCCGCGCAGTGAGCCGGTCTGCTCACCGAGCTCCTTGATGGATTTCACGGCGCGGTCGAGCGTTTCTGCAAAGTTCGTCAGCCGATGGCTATCGATTCGTGGAAGGGTTTCGGCTTCGGCTCGGGCAGTGCGCACGAGCGACAAGACTTGTTCTTGGTCATTGCCCCCGGGAGTGGTGGCCGGAGCGTTCGATTGCGTGGAACCGAGTTTCGCGAACGCGGCGGCTGCTTGATCGCGCGCGGTGGCGTAGTCAGCCTTCCAGCGCTTGAAATCGGGGGCGGCTCGATCTGAGAGCGCAGCGATTTCGGTTTGGGATTTCTTCACGCGCATGGGAACGTCCTCAGTGATCGCCTGCAGGCGATTGCTGAGGGAGTCGGCGGTGGGTTGCTCCGGGCTCCATACGGCGAGCAATTCACGGACGGATTGAGACATCGGGGCACCGAAGAACCCCCGGTACCGCGGCGGGGCCGTCCCAGTGATTTCCGATCCAGCGGCGAGCAATGGTTGTGCATTGGCACCGGACTGACCACTCCGGGTCTTCTGCTGGCTACCGAGGCCGCGAAGTTCCAATATTGCTTCGCCATTGATACCTGCTTCGGATGCTTCGCAGCGCACGTTGGAGGTAATCGGAATGCCGGCTTCAACCAAGAGCACAATTTCATAGCCAATCAACGTTTCATTGGTGAAACGGGGAGTGATCGACTCAATGCTCCCCYTCTCCATTCCGCCGATCCAGACCGGAGTGCCCTCGGTGAGCCCGTAGACACCTTGATCCGCGCTAAATCGAACGACATAGCGGACCTGTGTTGAATGCGACCACGCCAGCCAACCATAAATTGCCGCGGTGAACAGCCCGACGCAGGTCAGCGTCAGGATGCCGGCTCGGATGTTGTTTCGTTCCGCTTGCACTGTGATGGTGTCAGCCGACCCGCTACTGAGTGAGGGTCGAGGTGAGCGCGTGAGTTACTGCGAGTTGGCTGGGACCGGCACTGGAGTTGCCGCAGGAGCTGCCTTGGGGGTGGCGTTCTGCGTAGCAACATCCTTGGTGGGGAGCACCATCGGAGGCTGAATGGTGGCGTCGTCGGTTGGCATCGGCTGACCCTTGAAGTCCGCTTGCAGGACATCAAAGAGTCGCTTCTGCGCAATCTCGTAGCGCTCAACAGACTGCAGCACTTGGGTGCGCAGTGTCTCGCGGAACTTTGGATCAGAACTGAACCGCTCCGGTGTGTCATCAAGCGTGGCGCGCAGCGTTTCACCGGTGACACGGAGGTCCGAGCTGGCGATCGCAAAGGCTCGCGCGGATTCATACAGGTTCTCGCGCGCAAGTTCGTCGCCGCTGGGTCGATACAGCAACTTCCACGGGCTGCGGCGCACTTCCATGGTGGCAAGTTTGACTTGCGTGGCGGATTGGCGAAGGTCCCACATCATCGCGCGCAGGTCGGGGATGCGTGCGGTGAGTTCAATATCTAAGTTCTCCATCGCGTTCGCAAATCGCTCAGTACCAGCCTGTGCATCCGTCAAGAGTGCGTCGATCTGCTTGATATTGACTTCGCGGAAGTGCTCCATGGCCAGGCGTGCTTCTTTCACGGTGACCACGGCATCATCCATCGATGTGTCAAGTTTCTTCATTGATAGCGATGCGTCCTTCAGGCTTGAAGTGATATCGCCGCGCCATCCTTCGTAGTCCTTGCGCAACTCCGCAACCGCAGTCGCGGCATCGTCAAGCATGGGTACGACCGACTTGGGATATTGCACGCGCGCAAAGTCATCAAGGCTGGCAGTGAACGCCACCATGTTGGTGAACATTTCCGTGGTGCGACCAGCGTTTTGTGGACCGACGATGGTGGCCAGCAGACCGCCACTGGTCTTGGCATCAATCATTTCGCCGGGCTCAAGCTTGCCCTTCGCCTTGGAGCCAAGGTTGGAGAAATTCAGCCACGAGTAATTGCCAAGCAGGGGCTGGGAGCGGACGACTTGCGCATCTTTGAAGAGCGTGATGTCGGCGTTCATCTGAATGTGGACCAGAATCTCTTCGGCCTCAAATCGCTGCTCGATGCGGACCACGCGGCCGACCTTCAAGCCGCTGACACGGACCTCGGCGCCGGCATCAAGCCCAGCGACCCCTTCGTCCATGGTGAATCGCACCTGGTAGTCCGACTTGCGCGTGAAGAGCGCGGACTTGGAAAGGATAAGTATCACCACCAATCCCACTAAAGCGGAGGTGATGAGAAATGCGCCTGCGCGCACGCTGTTTGAGAATCCGGTTGCTTCAGCCATGCTCCGGCAAAGGGTACATGATGCGTGGTCGGATGGCGTGTGCTGACAGTCAGGCTTTACGCCCTGCGAACGGCGCCCAGCGGCGTGTCGATCTGCGGCGCGATGCCCGCTTGCTTACCCCTTCAGCATGTCTTCATTGGCAGGGAATCGATTGAGTGCCCCCAGCAATTGCTCCATCTGCACGTGCGGCGGGGCGTTGAGGAGCCGGCGTCGGAGGGCAGTGATGGTCTTCAGTTCGCGTTCGGGCATGAGGAGATGTTCCTTGCGCGTACCGCTCTGCGCCAGATTGATGGCCGGGAAGATCCGCCGTTCAGCAATGGTTCGATCCAGGATCAGTTCCATATTGCCGGTGCCCTTGAATTCCTCAAAGATCACCTGATCCGCACGGCTTCCGGTGTCCACGAGGCAGGTGGCGATGATGGTCAGGCTTCCGCCTTCTTCACACTTGCGAGCGGCACCGAAGAGTTGCTTGGGCACTTCAAGCGCGCGG
>NSIA01000138.1 GCA_002737585.1 Planctomycetaceae bacterium
CRTCGCGGCCAGCCTCCACCATGCGCTTGGCGCGCTCGATGGCAAACTGCCCGAGCGCCAAGTGGCGGTCCAGGTCTTCGTCATTGCTGGACGCCAGCACATGCGCGGGCACGTTGCGGCGGAAGTCGGTGACTTCTTCCGGTCGCTCATCAATCAGTAAGGCAATGAGCTCAATTTCCGGGTGATTATGCTTGATTCCAAAGGCGATGTTCTGCAAGAGAATGGTCTTGCCAGCCTTCGGCGGAGCAACGATCAGGCCGCGGGTACCGAATCCGATCGGGCAGAACATGTCGATGAGCCGGCATGCTGGTGGACAGCCACGATGCTCAAGTGAGATGCGCGGCTGCGGATCGAGAGCGGTAAGTTCGCTGAAATTCTTGCGCTTGCGATAGTCCTCGGGGGACATGCCCTCAATGGCTACCAACTTGCTGGCCACCATGTGCATGCGGTGCGTGCGTCGGGATTGACGCTCTTCGACCTCAACGGTAATGGCCGCGCCGGGCGCGACGCCGTTGCGCTGCATGAAGTCCGGGAGGACGACTGGGTCATCCTCTCGCTCAACGAGTCCGTCTGAAAACTGCCTGATTCGACCCTCGGATGAGCCTTTCATGGCCTCCAGGATCCCGCTTACAACTGTCATCAATTATTCCTCGCTCCGGGCCGGCGATGCATGTGCATCCCAACGGGTTGTGTGGGGGGGACCGCGAAGGGCCTTGCCACCGTTCCGGGTTGTGCTTGGTTGTCGCTCTTCAGAAGGGCGACGCGTGCATAGTAACTCAGTAACCGACTCAATGAGTAGAAATAATGGAAATTCCGGGCAGAACTTGCCAATGACGCAGGTTAACGGCGGATTGAGGCCAGTTCCACAGCGATGGCGGCGCCCACGCGCGCATTCGACTCAAGGACGGCAACATTGACATCGACGGTTCGTCCTGCAGTGGCGCGTTGCACGCGGTCGAGAAGGAATGGCGTGACTGCCGCGCCGCGAATACCTGCGCGGGCTGCTTCAATCAACGCGGCGGCGATGGTGGTTTCAACTTCATCAGCCGGAATCGCCCACTGCGCGGGTGGTGGATTCGCAATGAGTGCACCGACGTGCGGCGCAAACTGCCAGTGCGCGGTGCAGATAGCAGCGACTTCCGCAGCATCACGTGCGTGCGCTGATACTCCTAACGAATCGTTTCCTTGCGAAATGAAGCGAGGGAACACTCGAGTGCCAAGGCCGATCACTGGGACGCCTAAGGAATCAAGTGCTTCCACGGTTGCGGGAAGATCAAGAATGCTCTTTGCTCCGGCGCTGACAACAGCGGTTGGAGTGCGCGCGAGTGCAGCAAGATCGGCACTGATGTCGGGTCGATCGGTCCAGCCGCGGTGCACGCCGCCGATGCCACCGGTAGCGAACACGCGAATGTTGGCACTGGCGCAGGCCGCAAGCGTGGCAGCAACGGTGGTTCCGCCACTTGCGCGCTGCGCACTTGCGGCGCCGAGATCGCGGGTACTGAGCTTGCGGACATCCATATCGTGACCAAGGCGCTCCAGTTGTGCGCGGCTCAGTCCAACATGCAGCGTTCCATCAAGCATGCCGACAGTGGCGGGGACAGCTCCACCATTGCGGACCGTGGTATCGAGCAGCACGCTCAGTGCAAGATTTGCAGGAATTTCAGGGATCCACTCGGACAGATTGCATGGCGATGCCATGGGCGTGCGCGGCAATCCGTGCGTCAGCACAGCGGTTTCCAGCGCCACAATCGGCAGTCCGGATGCCAGCGCATCGCACACTTCTTCGGAAATTTCAATGGCGACGCGGGGACCCATTCGTTGCTCGCTTATCAATCATCCTCTGCGCGTGCGGACCACTCCGCCGAGGCGCTTCATCGGCATTGCCGAAGGAACGACGCCGCCTGGGAATGCATTGGGATCAGCAGCCTTCGCTGCAGTGGGGGCCACTGCAGTAGCCATGCGGCTCTTGGCACTTGCAGATTCTTCGCGACGGCGCTTCTCGGCTTCGCGATAGCTGGAGACGTCAATTGGAATTGGTCCAGGCGTGAAATCTGGATATTGCTTCTGCGGAATCTCGATGTTGGCAAGCATCTCAATTCCAGAAAGCAAATCACCTTGGTCTGGCTGAATGAATGTCCATGCCACTCCATGGCGACCAGCGCGCGCGGTGCGGCCGATGCGATGGATGTAGATCTCCGGATCTTCAGGGACGTCGTAATTGATCACGTGACTGATGTCATCAACGTCCAGTCCGCGTGAGGCAAGGTCACTTGCAACCAACACTCCCAGCGAGCCGCCGCGGAGTTGGTCCATCACCTTATCGCGCTTGGTCTGGTACATGTCGCCGTGCATGGCGTGCGCATCAATCCCGTGCTTGGTGAGGTATTCGGCTACTTGATCGACGGTCTTCTTCATCCGGCAGAAGACGATGGTCAGGGCCGGTTCTTCGTGTTTCAGCAGGTGATGCAGGAGTTTTCGCTTATCCCACGGCTCAACCGTGAGCCAACTCTGATCGACCGCGGACACCGTGAGACTCTTCTCGGTGGTGACGATCTTCTCCGGGCTCTTCATGTAGCTGCGGGCGAGTTTCTCAATCTCCGGGCTGATGGTTGCACTGACAAAGATCGTCTGCGGGCGCTGCTTCATGGCGCCGAGGATCTTGCGGATGTCCTCGCGGAAACCAATGTCGAGCATCCGATCCACTTCGTCCAAGATCACCACCTTGAACTGGTTGTACGGCAGCAAGCCGCGCTGGTGCATGTCCATGACGCGGCCGGGCGTTCCAACGATGATCTCTGGGTGGCTCTCCAGCGCTTGCGCCTGCGCGCGCATCGGCTTGCCGCCGTACACCGGAATAGCCTTAATTCCAGTGTGTCCGCCCAGTTCCTCAACTTCGCGGCACACTTGGATTGCCAATTCGCGCGTCGGCACCAAGACCAGCGCGCCGAATTGGTCGCCGGGCTGCAGGAGGCCGAGTACCGGCAGGCTGAACGCCGCGGTCTTGCCGGTGCCAGTCTTGGCTTGGCCGATGACATCCTTGCCGCTCATGGCAATGGGAATCAGGGCCGATTGGATCTTGGTTGGGTGCTTGAACCCGGCTGCATCGACGCCCTTGAGGACGGACGCGGGAAGGCCGAGGTCTGCAAATGTCTTGGTCGTGTCGAACGTCTCGCTGCTAACCATCCGTTGGGGCGTTTCTTTTCTATCGAAGTGCGTGCCGAGCCGGGTCTCGGAGAATTGATGGCCGGGGTTTTTATGGTACTTTGCCCGGTAAGCCGATCGTAACAGGCGGAAGGCATGGATGCCGCCGCATGAGTGATAACAGTCTCATCTCCGTTGATTTTGACGCCGTTGACCACAACATGCGAGTGGTCAGGGGTGCTGTTGGCCCTGGAGTTGCTATCAATGCGGTGGTAAAGGCGGACGCGTATGGGCTTGGAGCCGCTCGGATCGCTCGCCGGCTGGTGCAGGGGGGCGCTTCCATGTTGACGGTGTACAGCCCCGCGCAGGCGGAAGCCTTGGAAGGCATGCCGTGCCCGGTACTGATCTTGCAGCCAGTGTCACGGATCGAACGCGGCAGCGCCATTCATTCCATGCTGGTCGCGGGTCGCCTGCATCTGGTGGTCCATGACATTCATCATGTTGCGGAACTCATTGTGCTTGCACACGAGCACGGCGTGCGACTGCCCATTCATCTTGAAGTGGACACCGGCCTCGCGCGTGGTGGTTGCACGCCGGATGATGCAGCTCGCATCTTGCAGGCGGTGGCTGCCAATCCATCGTTGACACTTGCTGGCGTCATGACGCATTTCTCTCATGCAAAGACCAGTGCGGATCGGTGCGCGGCACAGATGCGTGCCTTTGACCTCTTTGTGGATGCTCATCGCGCGTTGATTCCTCCGGAGTGCGTCCTGCATGCGGCAAGCACCTACGCGTCATTGCGCGGAAGTGCTGTTCATGCCGGCATGGTGCGCGTGGGAATTGCGTGGACTGGCTACGCAGCTGATGGTCCGGATGATGGTGAATCCATTCCCGGATATAGCGATTTTCGGGCTGCAATTCGCTGGACTAGTTCGTTGATTCACGTGCGCCGTATTGCACGCGGTAACAGTGTTGGATACGGTTGGTCTTGGACTGCGCGTCGTGATTCCACCATTGGTCTGGTACCAGTTGGTTACGCAGACGGCTATCCGACCTTGTGTGTAGACGCGCCGCAATTGCTGCGCGAGCAAGCGGAACCTTCGCGATGGGTGCGCATTTCCGTGGGTGACTGGAGCGCGGAAGCGCCGGTGATTGGCGCAGTCAATATGGATCAGATTTGTGTTGACCTCACTGGCCTTGAGCAGATGTTGTCTTCGCAACCCAACGGTGGTCTTGGCGCGGAAGTGGAGCTGTACGGCACCGATCGCACGGCGCGCAATTACTTACCAACCATCGCGCGCCGATTGGGAATCCGTTCCTATGAATTGTTGTGCCGCCTGAATCCACGGATTCCGCGCGTGGCGGTTGAAGCCGCTGCTCCGCTTGGACGTGTCGATCAAGGGGCCTTCCGACTGGCTGTGCGCGCTGCACCGGATATGCCGTGAGTACGCCGCTGCCAATGACTATCGGCGTGGTGCGTTACATCAATACGTTGCCGCTCATTGATGGGCTTAGCGGTTTGGCGGGATGCACGCTGGTGCCCGATGTTCCTGCGCGCCTGATTGATCGGTTAGTGAGTGGAACGGTGGACATTGCGTTGTGCTCCGTGATTGACGTGCTGCGAAGCCCGGTTCCGGTGCGCATCGTTCCGGTGGGCATGCTGGGGTGCTGCGGCCGAACGCTGACGGTGCGGTTGTACGCGCGGCGACCCTGGGCAGAGGTGCGCACCGTGGCGGCGGATACGGATAGTCACACCTCGCGTGCGCTGGCTGAATTGGTGTTGCGGCAGCGGTTTGCAGCGCAGCCCACGATGGTTGACTTTGATCACGCCTCGGGTGCACGTGACCCGGGCACCGACGCCATGCTCTTGATTGGTGACAAGGTCATCAATGATGCGCCCGCAAACGAAGTGTGGCCACAGCAACTTGATCTTGGCGAAGAGTGGCATGCATGGACCGGATTGCCATTTGTCTTCGCTACCTGGTTGATGCGCGCCGATGCGGATGAAGCCGCATGTGCCCGGGTGCGCACGGCGGCGCGCGTGTTGGACCACCAACGGCGTCACAACGCAGAGCGGATCGATGGGATCATTCGACGTGAAGCGGCAGCACATGGCTGGCCAGAGGAGTTAGCTCGCCATTACCTTGTTGATCTTCTGCGCTTTGACTTTGATGAAGCAGCGCGCGCTGGTTTAGCGCGCTTTTTGCAAGAATGCCGC
>NSIA01000139.1 GCA_002737585.1 Planctomycetaceae bacterium
GTTGGCTACCGCGCTTCGCGATGGGAAGATTGAAGTTGAACGCGCGCAGCCAGAAACGGTCATGGGGCGCGGCCTGGCGTTCATGGCCGGATTTGATGCAGTGATCATTGCCAATCTGCCGCGGTGGTCCTTTGACAATGAGTTTGACCGCGGCTTGCATTCCTATGTCCATGACCTTGGTGGTGGACTGGTGATGCTCGGCGGCCCGGAGAGTTTCGGCGCTGGTGGTTGGCTTGGCTCGGAAACTGAGAAGACGCTGCCAGTCAAACTTGATCCACCGCAGACTCGGCAGATTCTGCGTGGCGCGCTGGCCATGCTTCTCCATAGTTGTGAGATGCCTGAAGGAAACTACTGGGGCGTGCAGGTTGCCAATTCGGCAATTGACGCGCTTTCCAGTCAGGACTACGCGGGTCTGATTTCTCTTGGCGGCGCTGGCTATGGTGGCGGGCCGGCAACCAAGGATGGATATGGATGGGGATTCCCTCTGCAAATCATCGGCGACAAAAGCCGTGCGAAGGATGCTGCTAAGCAGATGGTGGTGGGTGATATGCCAAGTTTCACCACGCCGATGGAAATGATCTTGGATGACATGGTGAAGATCCGTGCTGGACAGAAGCATGTCATCGTCATTTCTGACGGCGATCCGGGCGCGCCGCCACCGGAACTACTCAACGATTTCAAAGCTGCAAAGATCACTATTACTACTGTGTTGCTGGCCGGAAGCGGTAGTTCCAGTCTTGGTCATGGTGGTCCAGAAGATCATCGCAAAATGCAGGCGATAGCCACCAAGACCGGTGGTCGCTTCTATCGCGTTGAGAATCCACGGAAGTTGCCGCAGATTTTCATTCAGGAAGCAACCGTGGTTTCACGATCGTTGATTGTGGAAGGTGACTTTCAACCACAGGTGGCTCCCGGGGCTGCCGGGCCATTGGCTGGATTTGATTCGCTCCCGCCCGTGCGTGGCTATGTACTCACCGTTCCGCGCGAGGGGTTGGCGCAGGTTCCAGTGATCGTCAAGAACAAGGATGGAACCGATCCATTTTATTCGCATTGGAATTATGGCCTGGGGCGCAGCATTGCATTTGCAAGTGATGTGAGTGGTCGTTGGGGCACGGCGTGGACCACGTGGCCGCGCTTCGGAGCGTTCTGGGAACAGTCGCTGCGTTGGGTGATGCGCCCGGCGATGCCGCAAGACGTCAGCATTGCTACGCGCGTTGATGGCGATCGTGCTTTCATTGAAGTGGAGACTCGCGAGCAGGCGCAGAATGGTTTCGCTGCTGAGACGCGCGCTGAGGCGCGCCTGGTGACACCCGATGGGCGTGTGATGGAACTGCCGCTGCGTCAGGTTGGACCGGGGCGATTTACTGGCGAATTTGACGCGCAACAGGCAGGTGCTTATCTGGCCAATGTTGCATTTGCGCGCGCGGGATCCGGCGATGCCGCGGCCCGTGCAGGCAGTGTGCAGGCGGCAATCAGTGTTCCGTATCCGGCCGAGTACCGCGCCATTCGGGACAACGCGGCGTTGCTGCGGTCAATTGCTGAACGGACTGGTGGTCGTGTGTTACGTCTCACTGATGCAAAGACCTGGGAGTTGTTTGACCGCTCTGACTTGGGCTCATCACGCACGGCGCGGGCGCTGTGGCAGTTGGCGGCGATTCTTGCGGCAGTATTGATCTTGCTTGATGTGGCGTGGCGTCGCATTGCCTTTGATCGTCGCGACGCGCAGGAACTTGCTGCCCGCGTGACGGGTGGATCAACAAGTAGCGGAACAGGTGGAGTAGACGCACTGCGACGCGCACGCGAAGGCGCGACGTCGGGCCGCGGCAGTGCACCCGCAGCGACACGCTATGAAGCAGACTCAGGTGCGCAGAAAGTGGATGCGCGCGACCTGGCAGGAAGTGACGCGGGTCCAGCACGCCCGGCCCCAGTTTCCAAGCCAATTGCGCCGGAATCCGCGCCCGACGAGGGCGACGCGCTCGCGCGCCTGCGTGCCGCGCGCCGTCGTGCGTTGGATAAGTTGGATGGCGATAGCGGGTCGGGTGGTGCGGGCGGCGGAGGTGGTTCGGGCGGTGGTCCCGGGGGCACGGGAAGTGGTCCGAGTGGCTCGGGCAGTGGTCCGGGTGGAACCGGCAGTGGTCCCGGTGGTACTGGAACATGACCGTCATTGCGCCACAGCTCCCGGGCGATATCGCGCGCCTTCCCGCGTTCGACGCGGGCATTGAGAATGACGACATCGCCCGTGAGCGCTGCGCATCATTCCGCTCAGTGGCGCTGCGATTACGCGAGGCGATCGGTAAGCGCGTCGTCGGTCAGCAGACGGTCGTTGATCAGACGTTGTGGGCACTCTTTGCAGGTGGTCACGTTCTCCTTGAAGGTGTGCCTGGTCTGGGAAAGACGCTCTTGGTTCGAACGCTTGGTGATGCGCTGCACTTGGACTTCAGTCGTATTCAGTTCACTCCGGATCTGATGCCGGCGGACATTGTTGGCACGCAGATTCTCATGGATGATGATGCCGGGCATCGCGTCATGCAGTTCCGTCCGGGGCCAATCTTCACGCAGATTCTGCTTGCCGATGAAGTGAACCGTGCGAGCCCCAAGAGCCAGTCCGCGCTGCTGGAGGCGATGCAGGAACGGTCGGTCACGGTGGGTGGCGAAACTCACCGATTGCGCGCGCCGTTCTTGGTGCTGGCAACGCAGAACCCCATTGAGCAAGAGGGCACCTATCCGCTGCCGGAAGCGCAGTTGGATCGGTTCCTTCTCAAGATTGCCGTGCCATCCGTGGAACGCGCGGATTTGCACGAGATCCTGCGTCGAACTACTACAAGTACGGAAACTCCAGTCACACCGATTCTGGACGGCGAGCGCATTGTGCAGGCGCAGCGTTTGGCGCGCCGCATTGTTATGGCGCTACCGGTGCAGGATTACGTGATTCGACTTGTCCTGGCCACGCATCCGGGCGGGGAGTACGCGGATCCACAGGCTGCACGCGAAATTTCCGTTGGCGCAAGTCCGCGTGCCGCGCAGGCCATCGTGACGACGGCCAAAGTGCGCGCGCTGCTCGACGGACGGTTCCATGTCTCGATTGCCGATGTGCACGCGGTGGCAGCAAGTGCATTGCGGCACCGTATTGCTCCGAGCTTTGAAGCCGAGGCCGATGGGATTGATTCCGACCGCATTGTCGGCGGAATCATTGCGCGATTGCAGCGACAGGTTCCGGAGGATGCTTCGTGAGTTTGTTCTTCCAAGGGCAGCCAAGTCGCAAGCGTCCCGAGCGCGTGGATGATCTCATTGACGCAGCTTTGATGGCACGCATTGGGCAACTCGACGTGGTGAGCCGGAAGATCTTCACTGGCAAGATTCAGGGCGAGCGTCGCTCAAAACGTCGCGGTCAAAGCGTTGAGTTTGCTGACTTCCGTCCCTATGTGCACGGCGATGACCTTCGCTTCATTGACTGGAACATCTTTGGACGGCTTGATCGACTCTTTCTGAAGATCTTCCTGGAAGAAGAGGATCTCTCGCTGGTCATTGCCATTGATATCAGTGCCTCCATGGATTGGGGCGATCCAAACAAGATGGTATTTGCACAGCGCTTGGCGATGGCGCTTGGCTACATTGGATTGGTGAATCACAATCGTGTCACCATCGCTGCGTTCGGCGGCGAGGGTGGTCTGCAAAAGATCTCCAACCTGCGCGGGCGCCGTAAGACGGCGGAGATGGGTAAGTGGATCTTGAATCTGCAGTCGGGCGGCACCGGGACCTTTGAAGATTCCATGAAGGCGCTGGCGCTTGCTCGGCAGGGGCGTGGAGTGATGGTGGTGGTGAGTGACTTCCTACTGAAGGAGGGCTACGAGAAAGGTCTGCGCTATGTGGCAGGGCGCGGCTATGACTTGTGGTGCATGCAGACGCTTTCGCCGCAGGAGATTGATCCGAGCGCACACGGTCTGGTTGGCGATTGGCGCTTGACCGATGCGGAGGATCGTGATGAAGCGGAAGTCACTGCTAGCCCGGGATTGGTGGAGCAATACCGCGCTAATCTTGGCGCGTGGTGTGCAGGGCTGCGCGACTTTGCCATTCGCCGTTCCATCATGCATATGGTGGTTGATACGTCCACTGAAGTGGATGCGCTTCTGCTGGAATACTTGCGGCAGCGAGGGCTGGTTCGATGAGTGAATCACTCGCACCAGTGCTTGCCCCAATGCTCGCCGTGGTATGGATGACACCACTGATTGGCGCCGCGGTCGCCGCGGTGTTGGTGCCGCTCCTCATTGCGCTGTACTTCCTGAAGTTACGACGACGCGCCACTGCCGTTCCAAGCACACTGCTCTGGAAACGCAGCGTGGAGGACGTTCGTGCCAACACACCGTTTCAGAGGCTGCGACCAAGCATCTTGCTGTTCTTGCAACTTGGCCTCTTGGCATTTGTTGCCTTTGCATTGATGCAGCCGCGCATGGATCTTGGGCTGTCCTCCGGCGGACGATCGGTCATCATTATTGATGCATCGGCTTCGATGTCTGCTACTGATCTTGATGGAAAGAAGTCTCGGCTGACCATTGCCAAGGAGCAAGCGAAGGAGCGTGTTGAACAGTTGTTTGCGGGTGGGCTGTTCTCATCGATTCCCGGCGAGACCATGGTGATTAGTTTCTCTGACACCGCCAAGATCATGCAGCCGTTTACGCGTTCAAGCGGTGATTTGAAGCGTGCCGTTGACCGCATTGAACAGACCGACGGCGGTAGCCGAATCGGTGATGCGCTTTCGTTGGCGCGCGCATTTGCAACGGTCGTCAATCCAGAGGCGCAGGGCGCTACTGCCAGTGAAGGTGCCACGCTGGAACTCTGGTCTGACGGGCAGATTTCAGATATTTCCGCCGAAGCGATCCGTCCGGGTGAGACGATTTCGTACCACGTGTGTGGTCGTGCGGACGCCGCCAATCTTGGCATTGAAGGTATTGCTGCCGAACGAAGTGCGACCGAGCCCGGTGTGATTCAGGTCTTCGTCACGGTGCGCAACGACGGTCCGGAGGCGATCGAAACCGATCTGGAGTTGTCGATTGATGGGTCGCGTCGATCAGTGACGCCGAAGCCAGTCAAGGTGCCGGCCGCAGGTGGCGGTCCAGCAGGTGGGAGCGGTGCGATTGCCAGCCGGGGTTCGGCTTCGGGCGCAGCAGCAGTTCTTTACAAGCCCGGTTACGAACGCGTGACATTTCCACCGATCATCCAGCCGCGTGCAGGAGTGATTTCAGTTGCGCTGGTGCGCTCTGATGTGATGGTTGCTGACAACCGTGCCGAAATTGCGGTGAGTGCGCCGCGCAGATTGCGCATTGCGGTGGTGGGAGCGGTKGACTTTGCCGCCAAGAATGTGGTGTCTGCCATTCCAGCGGAAAAAGTCGAGTTTCTTACTCCTGCAGAGTTTGCGACGCGTGGCGTGAAGAGCGATGAGTTTGATGTGGTGGTGGCCACGCCGGCGGCGCTTCCAGAAGTACTGCCGCCGGGTCGCTACTTGGTACTTGGGGTTCCGGTTGGTATCGACGGACTGAACGCGTACGGAACAAAGGAGAAGCTCTCGGTCCGCTCGCAGCGCAGCGAGCATCCGCTTCTTCATGCAGTGAATCTGGACGATCTCTTTGTTGCCAAAGCCACCGCCATCGCGCCCGCTTCCGACATTGAGTCGATCGTGGAAGGCCCGGACGTTCCGCTGGTGGTGGTAGCGCGGCGCGGACCCGTTGCGGCGGTCATCATCACCTTCGAGCCGCTTGATTCCAACTGGCCATTCCAGCGCGGGTTCGTCACATTCATTGCCAATGCTGTCGAATGGCTCGGCGCGCTCGATCAGGCTGCGGTGCAAGAAGAGCATCATCCGGGCGAGACACTCTCGGTGCGCACTGCGGCGGGAGTGAAGGAAGCCACGCTCACGCTCCCGGACGGATCGGTGCAGACGCTCGAAGCCCGCGAGGGGTCCGTGACCTTTGGCCCGTTAGTTTCAGCAGGCACCTACCAATTCCGGTGGACGGACGATCGTGGCGAGCAGCGCCGGATGTTTGCTGTGAACACCGCTGAGGGTGAGGGCCGGATTGCCGCTGCCGATCAGCTTTCCATTGGAACACAAGTGGTGCAGGGCACCGGAAGCGAGGGTGGATCGCTCAGCGATCTCTGGCCCTATGCCCTCACCGCAGCGCTGATCTTGTTGGTGCTGGAGTGGTGGGCCTACCACCGGAAAAACTGGATTCGACCCGTTCGCGGCGCCAAACCAGTACGTCCGTTGGGCGCTGCTGCTCCTATCATCCGTTCATGAGCACTGCAGGCGCCCCACAATCCGTCGACCGTATCGCCCAGTTTGAGAAGATGGCATCCGCCGATCCCACCAACGAAATGGCGCATTTCTCGCTTGGCAAGGCGTACCTAGACTCCGGTCGACACGCTGAAGCGGCTCGAAGCTTTGAGCGATGCGTGGAACTGGCCCCGGACATGAGCAAGGCATTTCAGCTTGCCGGCCAAGCAATGATCGGCGCTGGGTGGGCGGACCGAGCGGTGGACGTCCTGACCCGCGGCTATGAAACTGCGGCACGCAAGGGCGACATGATGCCGCGCAACGCCATGGCAGACCTCTTGCGATCGATCGGTCGCGAGCCACCGAAGCTTGCGGCAGAAGTAGACGCAGCAGCGGAGCGCCTCAAGGCMTCCGGCACCTTCATTTGCCAGCGAACGGGTCGACCGGGCAGCAAACTCACGGAGCCGCCGTTTCGTGGCGTGGTTGGTGCGTGGATCTTTGAGAACATTAGCGCGGAAACCTGGAAGCAATGGATTGGCCAGGGGACCAAGGTCATCAACGAACTGCGCCTTGACTTCAGTCGCGACAAGGATCAAGAAACCTACGAGCAACACATGCGCGAGTACCTCGGCGTGGATGCTGACCTCAAGTAACACTCGGCTTGGGGGGCATGATTCATCCTGGTTTCGTTGATGTGGCACGGTTTCGTAGTGGCTTTGTTGCAACACGATTTCCTACTGGCCGCATTCGCCTTACGAGGATGGCCGCTGAGCGCGGCCCTATCCTCTCCGGCGCCTGCGGCCAGATGGGGGTGTTCCGCAGAACGTGGAATTCACGCCGTTAGTAGCCAGGTGAAATCAGCCGTCCATCGCACCAATAAGTTCGGTGATCGAAGTCGCGCCTTGCGCGCGCACCCACTTGGCAAGGCCTTTGGCCAGTGCCACCGGTGTGCGTGGATCCACAAAGAGTGCGGTGCCAACGCCAACTGCGCTGGCTCCCACAAGAATGAATTCGGCCGCGTCTTCCCAACGCAACACGCCGCCGAGTCCAATGATTGGCACGCCCGCTGGCTTGGCTACTGCGCGGTACACGTCGTGCACCATCCGTACCGCGATCGGATGGATTGCCGGCCCGCTCAACCCGCCGCGCCCGCGCGACAATCGCGGTCGACGTGTGTGCACGTCAATACTCATCGCCGTCACCGTGTTCACCAGCGTCAGCCCGTCGGCACCAGCCTCTACCGCAGCGCCGGAGAGCTTCACCACGTCCGCGTTCGGGCTGACCTTTACAAACAATTTGGCGCGCTTCACCACTGGTCGCACTTCGGCCAGTAATGCTTTCAGCGCTGATGGGTCATCGCCAAATTGCAGGCCGGTGGCCGTATTCGGGCAACTGACATTCAGTTCAATGATCGGGAACGGAGTGTTTGCATCGAACGCCGCTGCTACGCGAACGTAATCGTCCACGGAGTGTCCAGCAACGGATCCAAAGATCGGGCATGTCACGCCTGCAGCGTGCGGAAGCTTTTCTGACAAGAACTTTCCCAGGCCAACATTAGCGAGACCAATGGCATTCATCATGCCCCCAGGAACATCAATGATTCGCCATGGGTCATTACCCGCGCGATCTTCCGGCGTGATGCTCTTGGTGGTCACTGCCCCCAGCCAACGCAGATCGAACGCGTCGGCCAATTCATCCATGTAGCCGCATGTTCCAGCCGCCGCCACAATCGGCGAGGCTAAGTCCACGCCGGCAAGGCGGGTTCGAATGCAGGCGTCAAGTGCTGCCATATTGCAAGTCTACGAAATTCAGGATGGCTCGCGTACTGACGCCGCAATTCCGCGCTCCGTGCCAGCGAGTCGCATGCGCTGCTCGCTGAGTGCAGCGCGCTGCTTGGTCAGGTCACGTTGATCTGCATCGGGCTTCTTTGCGGCTTCGTTGAGATGTCGCGCCGCTTCGTTGAGTAGCTGCTCGGCCTCCGCAGTATCGCCAAGGCGCTGCCAAGCATCCGCTGATAGGCGCGCAAATGCTGCCCGGTGGGTACGCACGACGGCATCGTCGCCGCGCACCTTCTGAAGTGCTTCAATGTGTCGGCGAAGTTGTTCGCAGCGCTCTAGGCAGCCACTGGCTGAGTCGCCATGTTCCTCAACGGCCAGGTCGAACGCTGCAATTACTGCCATTTCAATGGCCACTGCGTAATCGCTTGCGCCGCGAGCAGCCTTGGCCCACGCGCGTGATTCATCCCACACCTGACGGAAGGCCATGGTGCGTTGCTCGGCATTGTCAAGCATGCGCGCCGCAGTAGTAATTGGGCGCATCAGTCCGTTGGCAATGGACATGCGCAACAGCGGATCCGTTGTTGATTCACGGAGCGCTGCGCTGAATGGTCCGATGGTGGTAATCGCAGCACGCAAAGCGTCGAACGCTGCGCGCGCATCACCTCCGGCGACTTCATAGGCGGCTGCAAGTTCAAGTGTTCGTGCAAACGCCAGGTGGCGCGCCGCGTCGGTGCTCTCCGCCAAACAGGCGGTGCGCAGCGTCGTCAATGCATCGCCAACAACTACTCGTGCCTGAGCGTGTTGGTTGGCGCGGACTGCCATGGATGCAAAGGACGCCGCCAAATCGGCAACGCGTGCAAACGCTGGGGAGCCGATCGGCGCACTGCGGGTTCGCTCACGTGATTGGCACCACAGATCGCGAAGCTTCTGCGCCTGCAATGCTGCATTCGCGCGCGCGGCGGACTCCGTTGCTGAAATCGGTGCGGCAACTTGGTCGGGGGACCCCCGATCAGAAACTTCGTGGATTCGATTGTGTGTGAGACTCATGCGAACTTCCATGTTCAGATGACCAAGACGCTCAATAGTTCAACTCCCGGCAGCTTGCACATTCATCA
>NSIA01000140.1 GCA_002737585.1 Planctomycetaceae bacterium
GCATCCGCTCCGCTCATCAACTTCTTCATTTGAATGCCCATGCCTTCGCCAACTTTGGCAAGGCCGACAGGGAATCCCTTCAACTTGAAGAACTGGAACATCGGGTCGTAAATCTTGAGCGCTACGCGCCGCGCCGCGGGCATGTCGCGCGCGGCGTGCCCGATCCAGCGCATATCGAATGAGAGACCGTTCCATGCCACCAACATGTGGCCGAGCTTCTGCATCGACTCCAAGTACTGCAGCAATTCCTGCGCAGCATCCGGCGCCATCATGGGAAGCGGCACGCCCGACGCGGACTTGGACATCCACAGGCGCTCCTCACCACCCACGGCGTGCGTGGCGGCAACAGCAATGTCAAACGGACCGAAACTGTCCAGATCCTGCCCAGGGCCAAGATCAATGATGTTCGCCGTCTCGATATCGAATGTGATGATCCCCATATGTAGAGCGGAGGGTAGCACCTCAAGATGCTGCCATCCGCTGCTGTGAGATCAATGGTTGTATGAATTCAGCCGCGGCGACGACGACCCGCGCCTCCCCGTACCCTGCCCACATGCCACTCCTCTACGCAGGCATCGACGAAGCCGGCTACGGCCCGCTGCTGGGCCCACTCTGCGTGGGCTGCGCGATGTTTGTGCTGCCCGAAGTGCGCGAACCCGCCTTGGCGGACGTGCGCCCGCCCTGCCTGTGGCGCGCGCTTGCACCCGCGGTGTGTCGCACTACCACCGATCGTCGACATCGCATCGCTATTGAAGACAGCAAGAAACTCAAGGGCGCGAAGGATGCCGTTGGTCATCCACTGCGGCATCTTGAGCGCGGCGTGAGTGCGTTTGCATCCGCGTGCCCCGGCGCGCCCAGCGCATGGGAGTCCGATGCCGCYCTGCTTGCRGCACTCGGCGCRTCGCCGACACCGCCTCCGATCGGTGATGCGTGGCATTCTGAAACCTTGCCGCTTCCAGTTGGGAACGATGCGCCCGCCTTGCGTATCGCCGCAAGCATGTTGCGCACCACGCTGACCAAATGCAATACGGCGTGCTTGGAAYTGCGCGTTCGTGCCATTGACGCGCGCGAGTTCAACGCGCAAGCCGCGCAAATCTCCAACAAGGCCACCATCAACTTCATGGCCGCGATGCGCCATGTGGAACGCGTGCGCGTCGCCGCGGTTGAACATGGAATCGACGCGTGGATCGCACTCGACCGCCAAGGCGGACGCACCAGTTACCGCGAACCGCTGCAGACAAGCTTTCCGGAAGCGCGCATTCGGATCATCGATGAATCAGACGCGCTCTCTCGCTATCGCTTGGAGTTTCCAGCGATCGGTGGGGGCGCCACGCCGGCGCACGGCATCACCATCAGCTTTGAGCTTGGCGGCGAGGGGCGCAACCTGCCAATCGCCCTCGCTTCCATGGCTGCCAAGTTCACCCGCGAACTGCACATGCGCCGCATGAACGCGTTCTTTGCACACCATGTGGCGGAACTCAAGCCAACCGCGGGCTATGT
>NSIA01000141.1 GCA_002737585.1 Planctomycetaceae bacterium
CACCCGAACMGCCGTCCGGCTTGTGGCATCTGCCACGCCGCGATATCCTCCCCAATCTAACTTTTTTTCGCCCACTTCCACGGATAAAGACCAATGGCCATTGACCTCAATAAGGTTCGCAATATCGGAATCTGCGCCCACATCGACGCTGGTAAGACCACCGTCACCGAGCGCATCCTCTTCTACACAGGCAAGATCTACAAGGTCGGTGAAGTGCATGAGGGCACCGCCACCATGGACAGCCTGCAGGAAGAGCAAGAGCGCGGCATCACCATCCAGAGTGCTGCAACCACTTGCCCGTACACCTTCCGTGGCGATGATTACAAGATCAATCTGATCGACACCCCGGGACACGTTGACTTCACCATCGAAGTGGAGCGCTCGCTCCGCGTGCTCGATGGCGCAGTGGCAGTGTTCGACGGCAAGGAAGGCGTTGAAGCGCAGTCCGAAACAGTGTGGCGCCAGGCCGACCGTTACGGCGTGCCGCGCATGTGCTTGATCAACAAGATGGACAAGCTTGGTGCTGACTTTGACTTCAGCTTCAAGTCGCTCCGCGCACGCCTTGGCGCAAACGCCATCGCAATCCAGATTCCAATCGGCTTCGGCAACGACTTCAAGGGCATCATCGACTTGATGAACATGAAGGCGATGTACTGGACCGCTGAAGATCAGGGCGTGAACGTCACCATCAAGGACATTCCTGCCGACCTGCAAGACACGGCTGAGCTGTGGCGCGGCGAAATGGTGGAAAAGATCGCGGAAATAGATGATTCTCTCACCGAGAAGTTCCTCACCGATCCTTCGACCATCACTGTTGAAGAACTCAAGGCTTCGCTGCGTCGCAGCGTGATCGCCCTGAAGTGCTTCCCAGTGTTGTGCGGCTCCGCACTCAAGTACGTTGGTATTCAGAGCGTGCTCGACGCGGTCATTGAATACCTACCGAATCCAACCGAGCGTCCAGACGTTGTCGGCGTGGATCCGAACGATCCGAGCGTCCATATGACTCGTCCCCACTCCGCCGATGCGCCGTTCAGCGCGCTGGTCTTCAAGGTGGTTGCCGACGTCGCCGGAACGCTCACCTACATCCGCGTCTACTCGGGCAAGCTTGAGAAGGGCATGCGCGTTCTCAATCCGGTCAACGGCCGCAAGGAAAACGTCAGTCGTCTCTACGAGATGCACGCACAGAACCGCACCGCTCTCGATGACACTGGCCCCGGCCAGATCGTCGCCGTGGTTGGTCTGAAGGACTCCTACACGGGAGACACCCTGTGCGACCAAGACAAGCCGATCATCTTGGAGCGCATGACGTTCCCAGAGCCCGTGATCAGTATGTCSATCGAGCCRCAGACGGCCGATGACAAGAAGAAGCTTGGTGAAGCACTCACCACCATTCGTCGCGA
>NSIA01000142.1 GCA_002737585.1 Planctomycetaceae bacterium
TTTCCTGGGGGCATCTGTCAATTCCAGCGCTGCGATTGAGTGCCAACGCTTGCGCTAAAAACACATCAACGGTTCGTGGTCGTGACGATTGTGGACTACCCTATCCCACATGGCTGATGGAGCGGCGAGCACGCTATTCAAGGCGGAATACGAACGGGAAATGGAGTCGTGGCTCCGTCGCCGCTTCGGGTGGCTGCTTGGCTCAACCATCGCCTACGAAGTGCTGTCATTGCTGGTGGCGGTGGCTGGGCTACTCATCTATCGATTCTCCAAGAAGACGGATCTTGGCACCATCGTGACGAGCGATGCCAGCCGCGAGCAACTTGAATCGTTGCGCGAAACTGAACCAGATTATTTGACGCTCACCATCGTCGGCACCATCTTGATGTTGGCAGTGACAGCGCGTGCATTCACTGCAGTCCGCCCCACACTGGCGTCACGTGAGCAAACGTTACGCGCTGCCAATTGGTTCATTCTGCAGATTGGCGCCATCTCCTACGGCGCGGATCTGGCCACGCAATTCCTCTTCACCAGTGCTACGGGTCAGCCCGGCGCACCTGGGCTCTCCTACATCTTCTTTCTGCACGTACTGCCGAGCATCTTCTTGCCATGGAGCCCGCGCGAAAGTCTGCGACCCATCTATCCGTTGGTCTCCATGTTCATCTTGGAACTGGTGTTATTGAAAGTTGCCGGACGGATTGGCATGGAGCAAGTGGTCCTGATGCTGGTGGGCGTGCCATTCATGCTGGTGCCGGGGCTGATCATCAACTGGTGGCGACTGCGCACGCATCGCCGCCGCTTCGATCGGCGCATGGTGACCAAGGGGTACTTCTCCATGCGCCGCGAACTGGCACAGGCGCGCGCGCTGCAAATGGCGYTRTTTCCGAAGCCCGTTCGCGCCCCACATTTGGAGTTTGATTTCACATACATGCCTGCCAACGAGGTCGGTGGTGACTTCATCCACGCCAGTGTTACCGAGAGCGGTCGCATTGACATTGTGATGATCGATGTGACTGGCCACGGAATGGCCAGCGCACTGACCGTTGCGCGGCTCTCGGGTGAACTGGAGCGATTGATTGCCGAAGATCCGGACATTGCGCCCGGAACAGTGTTGCGSGCATTGAATCGGTACGCCACACTGACACTTGCCAAACATGGCGTGTACCTCACCGCGCTTGCCATTCAAGTGGAACCGGCCACCGGGGTGATTCGTTACGCCAACGCTGGTCATCCGCCAGCGTGGGTGCGGCGCGGTGATGGCACGGTGGAACGATTTGATTCCACCACCTTCCTGTTGGGCGCGGTTTCCGATGCTGACTTTGAAGACGACGAGATGGAGATTGTTCTGACCGCGGCCGACGTATTGGTCTTGGTCACCGACGGAGTGCACGAATCGATCGATCGCGCTGGCAGACAATTTGGACTACAGCGCCTGCAGGATGCGCTGGGTCGAACACCCGCCCCGGAGCGTTGGTCGGCGCATCTGACCCAGATGGTCGAGCAGTGGTCCGGCCGTATTGGCGATGATGACGTGCTGGTTGCCACCGTGCGCACGCCCTTGGCAGCCGCGCGACTCCCAAAGACGCGCTCGTTTGCTGAGGATATTGAGATGGAGACCACGCTTGGTATGAGCCGCGGGCCCACGGTGAACAATGAGCATGCTGTTTCCGCTGGCACGCATGTCGCGCATGGCGCCGTGCCGGAGGGCGTTGAGGCGACTCCGTGAATGCCTTGATTCCGTGGATGGAACGAGCGGCTCGCGTGGCACTCCGCGGCCATGGGCAAGCAGAACCAAACCCG
>NSIA01000143.1 GCA_002737585.1 Planctomycetaceae bacterium
CCGTGCGCAGCGGCGGAGCGGGTGACCGCGCCGTTTCTTTATCGCGTTCGCACTGGCCTTCCGTGGGTGATTGCCAAGTGGGCGCAGTCGGCAGATGGTCGTATTGCAACGCGAGCGGGCGAGCCGCGCTGGATCAGTGGTCTGGAAAGCCGCGCGATGGTGCATCGCGAACGTGGTCGCGTGGATGCCATTCTCACTGGTATGGGCACCGTGCTCACTGATGATCCCCTGCTCACCGTGCGCGAGGTGCGCGCGGCGCGCACACCGGTACGGGTGGTGTGGGATCCGCGCCTGAGTATTGGCATTGATCGCGCATTGATTCGCACCGCGCGTGAAACACCGACGGTGGTGGCTTGCACGCCGGAAGCGCTTGCCGCACGAAGTGAGCATGCCAACACGCTGCGCGAGTACGGCGTTGAAGTACGCGCGACTGCCGGACTTCGCGCGCTGCTTGCTTCCCTTCGAACGCAGTGTGCAACGCTTCCAACTGGGGATCGAACCGGTGCATCCACCGTATTAGTGGAAGCGGGTGCGGGACTCGTTCGATCATTGCATGCGGAAGGACTTATCAATGATGTGTGGGTATTCACGGCACCGCACACGATCGGTGATGCAGGACCGCGCAGCGTGGCGCCGATGAGCGCCGCAGAGTTGGCGGGGTTGCCATGCGTATGGCACGGAACCCGCGGCGTTGATGCGGTGGAAGTGCGTCGAGTTGGCGGATGATGATGTGGGGCGCGGTACTGGTTACCGATTCACTTGGTACGCAGCGGCATCAATCGCCAAATCAAAGCCCTTGGGGAATACGCGTAGTACTCCGTCGTCACTATCAATCGCCCACTGCCCCTCGGGCTCATGAGCGAGGCGAACGCGCGCCAGTTGCACGCCGCCAGCTCCAAAGAGCGTGAATTCACCAATCCGCAGCGCTTCCGGCATGCGCTGAAATGCAACTGCCGGTGCACGCGCTTCGCACAATTGTGCAAGGAGTTTCCGCGCGCGTTCGGTGCTGGCGGGGCGCGGATCGGCGTCCGGAGTAGTGATGTTCCAACCATCAAGGGTGCGTTCAAGGCGGAACGTTGGCGCAAGCGGGGAGCCAAGAGTAGAGGCAGCGGCGTCATTCAATCCGGTCGGATCAAACGCAGTGAATGTCACCGCGCGCACGTCGGCTTGCACTACATCGGATCCGCGTGGGTCAACAAAGAATGCCGGCGGCGGAAAGAGTGCCGCCAATGCTTTGGTTCCAAGTTGCACCACCGTTTCGCGTTCGGCGATACGACCAAACCGCTCCTGTGCACCTTCGGCAGCGGTCACACCGACATCAATCGCGCCAATAATGACATCGGGTGGTAAGGCTGCAAACAAACGCACGCTGCGCTCCGGAACAGAAAGGCCGAAGGTGCTCCAATCGTTTGGACGGTCGGTGACGAACGCATCCGCCTGTGCGCGCGCAAGTGCTTCCAAGTATCCGCGCACTGCGTCGGCATCGGCGCGCGTGGAAACGGGCGACTCAATGCGCCACTTCCCCGCAGCGCGAGCAAGGGTCAGGCGCTGGCTCGGTGCTAATCCGTAGCGCAGTTCGATACCGCCAACATCAGCAGGACCCGGCTCATAGAGGTGCGTCGACCGCCACTGCCGCGGATCGCCATCAACGGCAATGGCATGGAGCGATGCGTCAATACTGGCGGCTTCTGTACGGCCAATCACGTGTGCCCACGCTCGACCCGCCACGGTGCGACGTCCAAGTTCAATGCTGCGTTCGCCGCCCGGCCACGTTAACTTCAATGTTGCGGCGGGGGGAGTCAAACCAAGCGACGCGCGTGCTTCCGGATCAATGGACGCCGGGTCAACGGCGCGCGTGGTTTGCAGCGCTGCGCTGACATCAATCACTTCGCGGATTGATGCAGGATCTGCTGGGTGCGCAAACGGGGACTCTTGTATCCATCCCGTTGCCATGCGCACAAAAACGATCGGTTCTTCATTGCTGCGTGTCAGTTCAATGCGATCAATCTGTTCAAGTGGAATTTCATCGGCTGCAAAGAGCGAGGCGCGCGCGGTGCGATCAGCAGATGCGTCGCTGTGCCCACGTACCGACCACCAACCGACCACCGCCAGCAACGCAATGACCGCCAAGATGCAGATCGAACGCGTCTTCATGTGCGCATCCTCCGGCGGACCACCACCCATGCGCCGAATGCGGCGATAAGTGAAGGCACCGCGAACGCTTCGATTGATCCAACAACTCCAACCGTTGCGCGAGACAATCGAGGCAGTCGTCCAACTTCACGACCAGCACCCGATCCCGCCAGCAAGTCATCGCGACCGGCAAGCCACGCCACTGCATTGACAAGCAGATCACGATTGCCAGGGTT
>NSIA01000144.1 GCA_002737585.1 Planctomycetaceae bacterium
TTGGAATACAGGCTCCACAAGTGGTCATCCAAGAGCTGCATACCGAACTTCTTACCAGTCTGAATGGCAGAGTCGATACGGAAGGTCTTGTTCTCGCGGATCAGGTTGGAGATGGCGGGGGTGACCACCAGGAACTCATAACCTGCCACGCGACCGGGCTTGTCCACGCGCGGGCACAGCACCTGGCTGATGACGGCGATCAATGACGTAGAGAGCTGCACACGCACCTGCTCCTGCTGATTGGTCGGGAAGGCGTCAATGATTCGGTTGATGGTTCCTGCCGCACCGGTGGTGTGCAAGGTGGCAAACACCAAGTGACCCGTTTCGGCGGCGCGGATGGCGGCTTCAATGGTTTCCAGGTCACGCATTTCACCCACCAGAATCACGTCCGGGTCCTGACGCAACACGCGCTTCAAGGCCTCGGAGAACGTGGGTACATCAATACCAAGTTCGCGCTGATTCACCACTGACTTCTTGTGGTTGTGGTAATACTCGACCGGGTCCTCAACCGTCACAATGTGACGTTCCCAGTTGGTATTGATGTAGTCAATCATGGTGGCCAGCGATGTGGTCTTACCGGAGCCGGTTGGCCCAGTGACTACAAAGAGACCACGGGGACGACGAATCAGGTCCTTGCAAATCTCCGGCAGACCGATCTGATCAAAGGTCAGCAAGCGGTTGGGGATCTGGCGCAGCACCATGCTGATGACGCCCTTCTGCTTGAACACCGACACGCGGAAACGAGCGGCGGTGCCGAACGCAAAGCCGAAGTCCGTTCCGCCCATCTCCTGCAGTTCCTGCTGGTTCTTTTCCGGAGTTACGCTCTTCATGAGCTGCATCATGTCCTCGGGCTCAAGCGTCTTGGTGGCCAAGTTGCGCAAGCGACCACTGAGGCGGATGGTGGGCGGCCGTCCGCAGGAAAGATGCAGATCGCTGGCGTCTTGCTTGACAACCACGTCAAGCAGGCGGTCCATCTGCAGGGTGGGCTTAGCGTTGTCGGATACTTCGGTTTCAGAACTGGACATAGTGGTGTCTCTGCTCGATGTGTGGAGTGAAAATCAACTCAAAGTGCGCGTTAGCGCTTGGTAACTTCGCTTGGGTCAAAGCCTTCAATCTGTGCGTACTTCGCCACTTCGTCAGGAGTGGTAACGCCCTTCAGAATCTTGATGCGCCCATCGCCAAGCAGACTGCGCATGCCGCCACGAACGGCCGCCGCGCGCAACTTAGAGACGCCCGCTCGTTGGAATGCCAACTCGCGGATTTCGCTGTTCATGATCATCATTTCAAAGATCGCCTTACGTCCGCGGTAGCCGGTGCCCTTGCAATTGGGGCACCCCACTGCCTTCATGACTTTGCCCATGGCTTCTTCTGGAGCAATGTCCACCAGCTTGAGGAACTTGGGATCCGGAGCATCGTCAAGCATCTTGCACATCGGGCACAAGACGCGCCCCAGGCGCTGCGCGAGCACCGCTTGGATGGAACTTGCTACCAAGAACGGCTTGACRCCCATGTCCACCAATCGGGTGATGGCRCTGGGAGCATCGTTGGTGTGCAGCGTGCTAAACACCAAGTGACCGGTGAGAGCCGCCTGAATGGCAATRTCSGCAACTTCGCGATCTCGAATTTCACCGATCAGGATGATGTTCGGAGCCTGACGCAACATGCTCTTGAGCACGATGCCGAAGGTGAGGCCGATCTGTTCGCGGATCTGCACCTGATTGATGCCGTTGAAGTTGTACTCAACGGGATCCTCAGCGGTGATGATCTTGCGGTCCGGCGTATTGAGAATGGCCAGCGCCGAATACAGCGTGGTGGTCTTGCCGGAACCGGTCGGCCCGGTGACCAGGAAGATTCCGTTCGGGCGACGAATGATCTTGTTGAAGACGTCCAGTGAGTCTTGCTCAAAGCCAAGATTCAAGAGACCGATGCGCACGCTGTCGGGGCGCAAGATTCGCAAGACCACGCTTTCGCCGTAGAACGCGGGGCAAGTACTCACGCGGAAGTCAATCTGATTGATGACCGGCTGACCGTCCTTATAGACCGGGTCGCCCATCTGATCAAGCTCTGGAACCGGGAACTTGATACGCCCGTCCTGCGGAATGCGACGCTCGGCGATGTTCACACCAGCCATCAGCTTGATGGTGGAAAGGATTGCATTCTGCAGATTCTTCTGCAGCTTCTCAATCTCCACGCACACCCCGTCGATGCGGTAGCGGAGCATGATGTGCCCCTCCGCCGGTTCGACATGAATGTCTGACGCGCGACCATTCACTGCGTCAACAATGATGCGCGCAACCAGTTTGCGCATCGGACCTTCGTCATCAATATCAATCGACTTGGCGCTGCGGTCCAAGGATTTGTCGACTGACTTATCAACGGACTTGTCCATTGAGTCGCCGG
>NSIA01000145.1 GCA_002737585.1 Planctomycetaceae bacterium
TCGAAAGCGCAACATCTCCAGCGTGTCGATGTCCATGGGGTCATGGATGATCAGGCGCAATTTGCCGCTGCCTGCCATGGGCAGGACTAAGAATTTCTTGATCAAGTCGGCGGGGATGCGCGCCTTGTCGATCTTGTTCATATCCGAAACAACATCCAGGTTGATGAAATCAACGCTAAATTGCTGCGCCAGCGCCTTGGCAATGTCCTCTTCCTTGCAGGCGTTGGTCTCCACCAGGATTTCACCAAGCCGCATGCCACGCGCGCGCGCGGCAGCGAATGCCTCGTCAACCTGAGCGAGGGTGACGACTCCAAGACCGATGAGGATCTCGCCGAGTTTCTGACGGGGCTTACGTGCCAACGAAACCTCCTGACGGGCCGAACCCTCGCTGCCGATCGCCCCGCGGTGGGGCGTGCAACGAGAACACCATATCTTCGTACCGGGCSGGCGCAGCAGTTGCACCTGACCCCCCACATGCCGGWCCGGGTCATCCGGAACGGCAGAAGGTTCCGTAGTATGCGGCCTACGCAGCATCTACGCAATGCGTGCGACCGAGAATATGGACGCTGAACCAAGAAACCCCCTGCCCGATCGGGTTGTCCCGGTCCGCTCCGGCGGCGCTGGCCAACGGCGCGTGTTGGTGGCGACGGGTCCAACGCATGAACCGATCGACGATGTTCGGTACATCGGGAATCGTTCGAGCGGGCTGATGGGAACCGCCATTGCAGCGGCATTTCAGGCACGCGGATATCCGGTGACCGTGGTCCGCGGTCCCGGCGTGCCGGCGGTGCCTGAGTGTGGAGATCGACAATTTGTGACCGCGGCCGACTTGTTATCCGTGCTCCGGGCGGAATGGCCTGCCCACGAGGTGCTAGTGATGGCGGCCGCGGTGGCCGACTATCGCCCCGCCGCACCCGTACCGGGCAAGATGCGCCGCGAGGCGGGCCCAATCACTTTGGAACTCCAGCCAACCGAAGACATCCTGGCGGGACTCGCCGCGCATCGTCGCGCAGACCAATACGTGGTTGGCTTTGCCCTTGAGCATCCAGATGAACTTGAACGTTCCGCCACCGCCAAACTCCATCGCAAGCGAGCGAACGCCATCGTGGCCAACCCGCTTGCAACGATGAATTCACCAAACGTCAACGCCACCGTCTACTTTGCTGACGGCCGATCGGCCACCCCTGGCCAAACACTGCCGAAGACGGAATTCGCAGTTTGGCTCGTGAAGCTCCTTGAGTCACACCACCTGCAATGAATTGGTGTCGTTCATCGGCTCACCGTCAACTACAGTCTTGACCCCCGCCCGCCATCACGCCGCGCGGCGACAACACCACCCTTCGGAAGGAACAGCATGCAGCTTGGACTGATCGGACTCGGACGTATGGGCGCCAACATGGGCAAGCGGCTGCTTCGTAACGGACACTCCGTGGTCGGCTGGAACCGCGAGCCCGAACCGATCCGCGAGATCGCCGCCGAGGGCGGTGTTGCAGCAACCTCCACGGCCGACCTGGTCAAGAAGTTGCAAACGCCTCGGCACATYTGGCTGATGCTGCCTGCGGGCGTGGTGGATGAAATGATCGATGAACTGGTGCCACTCCTTTCACCCGGTGACACGATCATTGACGGCGGAAACAGCTACTACCGCGACGACCTGCGACGCGCCAAGGCACTGTCCGCCAAGGGCATCGATTACGTGGACTGCGGCGTTTCTGGTGGTGTGTGGGGTCTGGAACGCGGCTACTGCTTGATGATCGGCGGCCCGGATGCTGCCGTCGCGCGCCTTGACTCCGTGTTCCG
>NSIA01000146.1 GCA_002737585.1 Planctomycetaceae bacterium
GCTGGCCACTTTGTGAAAATGGTTCACAACGGCATTGAGTACGCGCTCATGGCTGCATATGCCGAAGGGTTCAACATCTTGCGCCATGCCAATATGGGTAAGGACAAGGTGGTGATGGACGCCGAAACCACACCACTGCGCGATCCCGAGGCGTATCAATATGACATCGATATTGGCCGAGTGGCGGAACTGTGGCGGCGCGGCAGCGTTGTTTCAAGTTGGCTGCTTGACCTCACCGCAACAGCGCTCGCCGAAGATCCCAAGCTTGAAAAGTTCGGCGGGCGCGTCAGCGATTCCGGCGAAGGCCGCTGGACCACGATTGCGGCGGTGGAAGAAGGCGTTCCAGCCCATGTCATTACCGCCTCGCTCTTCAGCCGCTTTGATAGCCGCGGCAACGCCGAGTACGGCAACAAGATCCTGAGCGCCATGCGCTATGCATTCGGCGGTCATCATGAAAAGAAGAGCGATTCGCGGCACTAAATCATGGGCGATTTGCAAGCCCATGTGACTCCGCAAGTATCTACTATGCGCCCACGGGCCCTGTGGCGGAATCGGCAGACGCAGCGGACTTAAAATCCGCAGCCGCGCAAAGCGGTGTGTGGGTTCAAGTCCCACCGGGGCCATTTGAGATGTACGGAGCAAAGCTTCGCCATGGCGGCGAGGTTTCTGCCACCTCAATAGGTACGCTTCGTACATGGCTCACATGGACTCGTCGGCCAAGGATGCAAACGCCTCAAACCCGCTGAGTAGCGACATGGACCGGGCTCATACCGGCCGTGAACGCATACCTGTCAGCGTGCATCCCACCAGTCATGCCGCCAGCCGCGCCGTAGCTGCAGAGATCGCCGCATTGCTCCGCGAACGCGCCGCGCAAGGACGGATGGCCGTGCTGGGGCTGGCCACCGGATCGACACCACAAGGCGTGTACGACGAACTGGTACGCATGCACCGTGAAGAGGCGCTCTCCTTCAAGAATGCAGTCACCTTCAATCTTGATGAGTACTGGCCGATGCGTCCAGAAGAGTTGCAGAGCTACCGACGCTTCATGCAAGAGCATCTCTTTGAACACATTGATATCGATCCCGCCAACATTCATATTCCGGACGGGACATCTGCGCAGGATCAGGTAGCAAACTTCTGTGCTGGTTACGAACAGACCATTCGGAGCGCAGGTGGTATTGATCTGCAGATTCTGGGCATTGGTCGCACCGGACATGTTGGGTTCAATGAGCCCGGATCACCACGCGATAGTCGCACGCGGCTCATCACCCTTGACCGCGTCACCCGCATGGATGCAGCAAGCGATTTCTTCGGTGAACGCAATGTCCCCCGGCGGGCTATCACCATGGGTGTGGGCACGATTCTTGATGCGCGTCGAGTGCTGTTGATGGCCTTTGGCGAACACAAGGCTGCCATTGTTCGCGAAGCAGTTGAAGGTGCAATTTCGCCCTCAGTTGCTGCTAGTTTCCTGCAAGAGCATGCCAATGCGCGGTTCGTACTTGACCCTGCTTCGAGCGCTGCATTGACGCGCTTCAGTACGCCGTGGTTGCTTGGACCCGTTGAGGACTTTGGTCTTTCGTGGGACACCGCCACCACCAAGCGCGCGGTGATCTGGCTGGCACGCACGCTTGGAAAGCCAGTGCTGAAACTAGTTGAAGAGGATTACAACGAACACGGCCTGCAACCGCTCCTTGCCAGTCGCGGCGATGCGTACGACATCAACATCGAAGTGTTTCGCGCATTGCAACGAACGATCACCGGCTGGCCAGGCGGTAAGCCTGACGATGCCAACTCCGCATTCCCAAAACGCGTGGTGGTCTTCAGCCCGCACCCCGATGATGACGTCATCTCCATGGGCGGAACATTCATCCGATTGTGCGACCAGGGCCATGAAGTGCATGTTGCATATCAAACGTCTGGCAATATTGCCGTCTGGGACGACAGCGCATTGCGGCATCTGGATTTCTTGCGCGAGTTTGCTGGAGCATTTCCACAACTCGGTCGCGAGTTCACGGAACGCTTGGAAGCCAACATCGAAACATTTGTTGCCACCAAGAAGCCGGGCGAAGTGGACACCGTGGAACTGCAACGTGTGAAGGCATTGATCCGCCGCAGCGAGGCGCGTGCCGGCGCGCGCTGGAGTGGCGTACGTCCGGAGCACATTCACTTTCTTGACCTGCCGTTCTATGAGACGGGCCGTGTTCGAAAGAATCCGCTGGGCGCGGACGACCTGCGCATCACCTGCGAACTCCTCCGGGCTGTCCAGCCGCACCAGATTTATGCAGCCGGCGATCTGAGTGATCCGCATGGCACGCATCGCACCTGCTTGGCGGCCATTGTGCAGGCGCTGGCCGTCTTGCGTACGGAGCCCAAGGAGCGCGCCTGGCTTGATGCATGCGAAACCTGGCTGTATCGCGGCGCTTGGCAAGAGTGGGCGCCGGAAGAGATTGAGATGGCCGTTCCGCTCTCGCCTGACGAAGTGGTTCGCAAGCGATTTGCGATATTCAAGCATGAAAGCCAGAAAGACACACCCGTCTTCCCAGGCGCAAGCGATACCCGTGAATTTTGGCAGCGCGCCGAGGATCGCAACCGAGCCACGGCAGTTGCCTACGATCGTCTTGGCCTTGCGGAGTATGAAGCCATAGAAGGTTTCGTGCGTATGGACCCGCCGCGGGTAGCCTGATTGACCTTCATGATGTCTTTCGAACCGCCACGCCTCACCGTTTCGCCCCCTGCAGCAATTGTTCTTCTTGTCACGTCCGATGAGACGCTGACAAGCCGCATCCGCGCAATGATTTCGACGGATCGAAGCATTGTGCTGCATGCCGCGCAGTCGATCGGCGATGCTGAGATAGAAGCGCTGGAAATTC
>NSIA01000147.1 GCA_002737585.1 Planctomycetaceae bacterium
TGGAGTTTCCAAACTCGCTCAGGCTGTCAGCAATGGTGTAACTGGTGAAATTGGGCTGACCAGTGGCATCGTTCCCCGTGTTGATGAGGTACTTGTCTTGACCGTCGTCAACGATCACCAAGTCGAGTCGACCGTCGCCGTTGAGGTCCGCCTTGTCTCCGTGGTAGGGCTGGCCAGAAGCAATGTCCTTCAGAGCGAATCCCAGTCCGGTGGTGTTCTTCGTGTAGACGCTCACGGCTTGACCGGTGGTCAGGGTGTTGATGCGCACGATGTCTTGGCGTCCGTCGCCGTTGAAGTCACCGGCCACCGCCATATTGCCAAAGCCAGAATTGATCTGGGCGGCACTGAGAACCGTGGTAGTTGCGTCATAGAAGACGCCAGGATTTGCAGCGCCGAGGTTGAGTAGCAACTTATTGTCGTAATCGTTGGTGGGATTCTCAGCGGGGCTTTGCTGGCACTCGCCGGCATCCGCGGTATCTCCATCGCCGTTCAGGTCATAGCACAGGGTGCCGGACGTTTCTGGTGTGTCGTAATCGGTGTAGAAGATGTCTACGAAGCCATCGCCGTTGTAATCGGCAATAGCCATGTCGCAGAAGCGCGGGTTGGCAGCGGTACCGCCACGAGCAAAGAGTGTGGGAATGCGATCCACTTCAAAGCGGAAGCCGCGCCAGTTGCCATTCGCGTCGTCTCCAAGATTGATGTACGCGCGGGGTTGACCAAGAATGCTGTTCACGTGGTCGCTCATGGTGGTGGCGGTGAGCAGATCCAACCAACCGTCGTTATTGATGTCCACCGCTTCCACGTCGCGGTCATTGGTGGCATCTAAGAGACCGGAATAGCCGCTGATATCGCTTGCTTGTCCATACTCAGCAGTGCGGTCGGTGAGGACGCCGCCCTCATTCATGAGGAGCAGGTTGCGTGCGCCGCCCTGAATGCTGCCCGGGAACTTGCGCACGCAGATCAGATCAATATCACCGTCTTGATCGAGGTCGCCCCACGCGAAATCCTTCTCATGGTTGTCAGCCCCAATGAGGGCCGCTGTAGCCACCAAGCGCGTTGCCGTTTGGTTGGAGTAGGTCACCCAGTTCTGTGCAAGGGCCGCTCCAGTACATGCGAGTGCTGAGGCGAGGGCGAGGAGCTGGGTGGGTCGCGTATGAATTCGCATGGGTGTCCTTGAAGTGCTCAGGTCAGTGTCAGTGAATCGTGGGGCAGTGTGTGTCGAAGTGCGGAGGGCAATGAGCCGTTGGGCTGGAGTTGATTTACGGGCAAGGGCCCCAGGCTCCGAGGAGAAGGCCAAGGTCTGCGCCGCCAACGTTTCCGTCGGCGTTCAGGTCGGTCGGAACATCGGATTGACCCCAGGTTCCAAGCAAGACACCCAAGTCCGCGCCACTGACTAAACGATCGCCTGTGAAATCAGCCGGGCAAGGGACGCACTCATCCGGCAAGCCGTTGAGGTCGGCATCCACGCTCGTTCCGGTCAACAGATCCATCAGGTCGGCAACGCCGTTACCGTTGCAGTCGCCATTCTCACCTTCATAGGCTTGCATGAAGTATGCGAAGTCAGCAATGGAAATGATTCCATCCTGGTTGATGTCGTGCACGGCGTTTGGAGTGTTTGGCGTGCTGCTTGACCCAAGCGCCGCCTTGAACGCGATGAAGTCAATGATGTTCACATGGCCATCGCCGTTGTCATCAAACTCCACCCGACCGAGCGAGTTCAGGAATGAAACCAGTAACACTTTGTCGCCTTCGGAAAGTTGCGCAAACGCATCGGCGCTTCCTGCTCCTTCTCCGTACGGG
>NSIA01000148.1 GCA_002737585.1 Planctomycetaceae bacterium
CTGGCTCCGGCATTGGATCGCACTGCGCAAGGCGGGCGCTATCGCCGTTCGGTGCATTCTCCACCATCAGCAACCGATTGGTAATACCCATTTCGTTGCGAGTGGCGTCACCGGAGAAACTCAGCACGGTTGCAACTTGCGCCTTCCATCCGAAGCGTCCCACGCGCAGCGGGCTGCTGCTGTTGGTTTCCTCAAGCGGTCGAACCCAGTGAATGCGACCTGACACGCCGTCGCCGTTCGCATCAGTGGGGTCTTCCAAGAGTGCAATGGCCGCATCCGGAACGGCCTCAACCATTCCAAAGGCCATGCTGGAGTTGGTCATGCGGATCGCGGTGAAATTGGCCGCAGATGGAATGATCTCCATGCAGAATTCGCTCACGCCAAATTCCTGCAAGAGACTCTGTGACTCGCCCGGAACCATAGTGAACGAACCCTTGTCAGAGATTCCAAACTGCGTGACGCTGGCGTTGCCCCAACCACCGACTGGGTTGGAGTGGCACGACTGGCAGTTACTCTTGTTGAAGATCGGTCCCATGCCCTCGGTAGCGGGGATAGGTGTGGAGTAGAGGACGCGTCCAATGTCAAAGAGGTCGCGCTGCTCGGCGGTCAGCTCGCGTATCGGGTCGCCGGCGCGAGGCTGTAATTCAAGGACCCCACCGCCATCAGCGCACAGCGCAAAGCACGACGCCGTGATGACTGCGAGGCTGGCAATACGCGTTCCTGGGGACATCCGCATGGGGTTCTCGTATGTGTCTATCCAACGTGACGACGACGTGTGTGCAGGATATGACCCCTCGCGCTGACCATCACGCCGCGAACGACGAACGCCGTGCACAGAAACAATACGCACGGTTCGGCGCACTTGAACCGATAAACTCTCAATTCTGCCAACATCACAATGTAACCCCCGATCCGCCGGGTGCCACCAGAAGGTCCGTAAACATACCTATACTTTTGCGAATGCAGGAGTTGCGGACCCAATGGACAGTGTTGGCAGGCGGAGCGATCATTGGCCTTGGAACGCTTCTTTTTGACCAAGTGCAGGGGGCAAGCGCCGGCATAGCGAATCCGACCCCGGCGACTACCCCCACGAGGGCTCCCGCAAACGCCCCCGGCGCCTCCGAAGCCCCCGGCGCAGGCTTCCCTGGCGCGCCCACTATCGACCCTCCCGCGAGCACCTCGATTCGTCCCCCGACCCCAGCCACTGCCGCCGCCCCCGACCCACGCTGGGAGGTGGTCAGAAAGTTGCTTCGAAGTGCTCAGTACCCATCCGCCGAGGCGGTGGCGCGTTCCATGGTGAACGAGCGCCCCGACGACCTTCGTGCCGGGTTCTACCTTGGGCTGGCGTTGCATAAAGAGAAGCGGCACGGTGAAGCGCTTGCGTATTTGGAGCGTGCCAGCGCCGCGCCAGTTGATTCATTTCCTGAGGCCGCGCATGCGGTGCATTACCTCGGTTGGTGCCGCTACTACTTGGGCGACCTTCCGGGTGCCCGCATTGCATTCACCACTCATGCGAACGCGTTTCCAAACTATGACGACACGCAGTTTGCGCTTGGACTGATCGCCTACGAAGAAGATCGAGTGATTGATTCCGAGGCTTACTTTCGTCGCGCGCTGCAATTGCTTGGGGAACAGCAGGGCGCGGCGCGCGAGCGAGCCAAGAATTTAGCGCGCCTCGGTGACGTACTCCTGCGTCAAGATCGATTGCCGGAAGCCGAGCAGTGCTATCGACAGGCGGTTGAACTCTTTGAAACGCACGGCGAGGCGTGGTCCAAATTGGCGCGCGTCCTTGACCGGCTCGGTCGCGCGAGTGACGCAGCGAATGCTCGCGCTCGTCAGGCTGAAATCAAGGCGCGCACGGAAACCGAGAAGCCTTCGCCATGAACATGATCATTACCAACACGTTTGTTGTTGCATTGACGCTGGYCGCGCCGCATGTGTTCGCGCGCGCCCAGACCGCGCCAGTGGTGGCTGCGCCGGCATCCATTCGATTTGAAGACGCCACTGCTGGCAGTGGTATCGATGCCGTCATGACCAGTGGAAAGCTTCCATCCACGCAGATTGTTGAAGTAAAGGGCGGTGGTTTGGCGCTCATTGACTTTGATGGCGATGGCGACATGGACATCTTTATGCCCAACGGTGCAACGCTCGCTGACCCGGAGCACGGGCCGGGAGCGCGGCTCTTTGAGAATCTGGGTGGACTGAAATTCCGCGACGTCTCCGAGCGCATGGGCGCACGACCCACGCGTTGGGCATTCGGATGCGCTACTGGTGACTACGACGGCGATGGCCGCGATGACCTGTACATCTGTTGCTTTGGTGCGGACATCCTCCTGAAGAACATGGGCGAAGGGCGGTTTACAGATGTCACCGCGCAGGCGGGACTTGGCGACCCGGCGTGGTCCACCAGTGCAGGATTTGCTGACCTGGATATGGATGGAGATTTGGATCTCTTGGTTGTCAACTACTTAGACTTCGATCCGACAACGCCACCGCCGCCGGCTTCCTTCAAGGGAATGCAAGTAATGGCGGGTCCGCGCGGATTGCCAGCGCGCGCCGACATTCTCTATGAGAACCGCGGTGATGGAACCTTCCGCGATGTCAGCGAGTCRGCGGGAATTCGCAAAGCGATTCCGGGATACGGGCTGAATCTTGCCGTGGTTGACTTTGATGCCGACGGACGGCTCGATATCTTCATTGCCAATGATTCCGAGCAAAATTCGCTGTTCATGAATCGCACGGAGCCCGGAGGTCCATTGCGATTTGAAGAACGCGGCATGACCTCCGGCATCGCCACCAATATTGACGGTGCAGGGCAGGCCACCATGGGCATTGCCATTGGTGATGTCGATGGCAACGGTCGTCCGGATGTGTTCACCACCAACTTCTCCAGTGACACCAACACGCTGCACCTGAATTTAGACGGCAAGTTCTTTGATGATCGCACCGCGCAGTTTGGACTGGGCGCCGCCAGTCGTCCGCTACTCGGCTGGGCCGCCTCATTTGATGACCTTGATCATGATGGTGCTGAGGACGTGGTGGTCTTCAATGGTCACGTCTATCCGCAGGCGACCAAGGTTGCCATGGATTCTGATTACCAGCAACCACCGCTCGTGATGCGCCGCGTTGGTGCTCGCTTTGAAGTGGTGGCGGATCCGGGTGCTGGCTTGCGCGGCGCGTATCGCGATCGCACCGCGGTGTTCAATGATCTTGACAATGATGGTGACATTGACATCGTGGTCGGGGAGTTGAATGGCCCGTTGCGCGTGTTACGCAACATGCATGATCAGTCCAACGATTGGATCAAGTTGCGCTTGCGTGGTCCAACGCCGGGAACAAGTCACGGCATCGGTGCGTGGGTGGAACTGTCAACACGAACGCCCACGCCCCGCGTSCTKGCAAARCGRTGGATTTGGGCGGGTGGGCCGTTTCAAAGCACGGCATCAACGGAAGTGCAGTTTGGCGTTCCCGATGCGTGGAAAGACTTGCAACTGGAGGTGCGTTGGCCGATCGTCAAAGGCCCGACTGGATTCGCCCCCCATTCGGAAGTGAGATACCCAGTTACTCCGGGAAGCACGGTTGAGTTTGTGCATCCATGACGTTGAATCATGTCCACGTTCATGACCCAGCGTGGTGCTGGATGTTCAGACATAGTCACAGCAGTGGCGACATCAAGTTTGCCAGATTCTCAGCAAATCGCGGCAGAACACCGCGCTTGTTCCACGCATTCACATCAAGTCGATCACTGGAAGCGATGTACGACTGTTGCAGTCGGCGCAGTTGCGTAGCGAACACATTGTCGTACACAATGATGCTGGTCTCAAAGTTGATTTCATAACTGCGTCGATCAAGATTGGCGGTCGTCACGATGGCCAACTCATCATCCACGGAGATGGTCTTGGAGTGCAGGAAGCCGTGTCGGTGTTCCCATAGTTCCACGCCGGCGGCGAGCAGTCGGCCGTAATTGGCACGGCTCGCCAATGCGACCAGTTTGCTGTCGTTGGCGCGGGGGACAATCAGGGTGACGCGTAGCCCGCGTCGCGCGGCTACTTCAAGTGCAGCAAGGGTGGCGCTGTCGGGTAGGAAATACGGAGTTGTAAAGACGATCTCCCGGCGTGACAACTGAATGGCGGCTTGGATCAGTTCGGCCACCATGTTGTTCTCAAAGTTTGGTCCCGACGGAATCGCCTGCACTGGAACACCGCCAACGTTGACTGGCGGCTCGTCCGGCAATTGCCGGGAACCGTGCAGCCCGGCATCAAGACCCCAGTCCTCTAAGAACAGAATGTGCAAGTCGCGCGCGACTGGCCCGCGAATGCGGATCCATGAATCGATATAGGCGCCGACTCGGCCCGATGCGTCGTCCTTGAAGTCGGGGTCAGCAACATTGCGGCTACCGGTTTGCGCGATCTTCCCATCCACCACGATCAGTTTGCGGTGGTTGCGAATATCCACACGTTTGAACGGCATGCGCAGGATCGAAGCCGGAAGTGCGGCGATCACGTGCACTCCTTGTTGAGCCAGATCCTTGCGCATGCGACTGCGCAGGAATGCGCGCGAACCAATGTCGTCCAACAGAAGGCGCACGGTGACGCCACGCTGCGCCGCGCGACCGAGCGCATTGGCAACGGCGGTTCCGGTGGCGTCTTGCTCAAAGATATAGAACAGTGCATCGACGCTCTGTTGTGCGGCATCGATGTCTTCGGTCATCCACCGCAGCTGTTCGGCAGGATCGCCGCTTAACTGCAGGAGATTCCCATTGAGTACCGCGGGCGCGCCGGATGTTTCGCCAAGATGCGCCATCTGCGTATCGGCGGTGCTCATGTTGGACGCCAGCACGCGTGGGTCGGACCATTCGGCGCTGAGGTTTGCGACCTCTTCAATAATGCGTGCATGGCGACGACGGCGAACGATGCCGATTCTATTTTCACCAATCACTAGATAGAGGATCAATCCCACGATCGGCAGCGCAAAGAGCGTGGCGATCCACGCAAGTGCCGCGTTGGGCCGGGACCCCTTGACCCAGATGATGCGCACACTCAGCCCGACGTTCAATACAAACGCAAGCGCCACCACCCATCCGAACACGCCAGCGACAAGCG
>NSIA01000149.1 GCA_002737585.1 Planctomycetaceae bacterium
GGCSAAGGGCAAGCGRTTGGTCTTGGTTGGCAAGACCCTCACCTATGACACCGGCGGCTACAGCCTGAAGGTGAACAACGGCATGAAGGGCATGAAGTACGACAAGCTGGGCGGCTGCGCGGTGCTTGGCGCCATGAAGGCCATTGCTGAACTGAAGCTGCCGATCGAAGTGCACGCCCTGCTGGCGGTTGCTGAGAACATGGTCTCCGGCGACAGCATGCGGCCCGATGACATCATCACCATGTACAACGGCGTGACTGTTGAAATCACCAACACCGATGCCGAAGGGCGCCTAGTGCTTGCCGACGCGCTCACCTACGCAGAGGAAGACTTGGAAGCCACCGCAATCATTGATGTGGCAACGCTGACGGGCGGCGTAGTGGTGGCGCTTGGGCACTTCTGTGCGGGCTGGTTCTGTAACGACGAAGGTCTATCGAAGGCCGTAGAAGCTGCCAGTGCCGAGAGCGGCGAGAAGCTATGGAAACTCCCGCTATGGAAGGAGCACAAGGACTTCATGCGTGGGCAGCATGCGGATCTGATCAACTCAAATCCGCAGCGCAGCGCGCACCCAATCCAGGGAGCAGCGTTCCTGAGTTACTTCGTAGACGAGAAGACGCCATGGGCGCACATTGACATCGCGGGCGTTGGCAACATCGACAGCGCCAATGACGTGTGCGCCGCCGGCCCCACCGGCTGGGGCGTCCGCCTCCTCACCGACCTCGTCGAACAGCAATCAAAATAGTCCCGTTCCTCCCGGAACAATTTGTTTGGTGGCGGGCGGGCTTCTTAGATCTCGACGATCGATCAACCAAAATGGTCCCGTTCCTCCCGGACCATTTTATTTRCTKGGCGCGCGGCCTTCTTCGATCTCGATGATCTTGCGGATGCGGCGTTCGTGACGGCCGCCTTCGAAAGTCGTCTTCATGAAGGTGTCAACGATGCGCTTCGCCAGCGTGGTACCCGTGAGGTCYGCGCTCAGGCATAAGACATTGGCATTGTTGTGAGTACGACTGAGCTGCGCACTCAACTCATCCTGTGCCAGGGCAGCCAGTACGCCCTTCACCTTGTTTGCGGCAATGCACATGCCGATACCGGTACCGCACATCAAGATGCCGCGGTCCGCCTGGCCATCAGCAACGGCGCGCGACACCAGGTAAGCAACATCCGGGTAGTCACACATGCTGCCCGCACAATCGCCCAAGAGTTCCACATCATGGCCATCAGCCTTGAGGTGTTGAACCAAGGCGGAAACGGTTTGGAAACCACGATGATCGGAGCCAACGGCAACTCGCATGGTGCMGCAACTGTACCCCAAGCACGCCGCCCCGCGCGAAGCCGGTCAGCGCCCACGCCGCGCCATGCGCGATTCCCTATAAAGCAATTRCCTTTAGAGCAATTCCCTTTAAAGCAATTCCTTAAGCCGCCCCGGCAACACGCGCGAGAGCCGCCCCGCCAATGCGTCGTACGCGGCCTGGCCCATACCGATCGGATCATCAAGGTCGCCCGCCGGATCAAGCATCTGCACCTTGTCTTGGTCCGGTTCGCCCCCCACCAGCGATCGCGCACTCACCATGTGCGCTCGCGTCATAGTCAACACGACCGATGCCTTGCGAATCATCTCCGGAGTCAATCGCTTGGAATGACCATCAAACGAAATCCCCAATTTCTTTAGTGACTCCAGCGTCTCGCCACTCACGGGGCTTCCGTCCCAGGCAGCCAGTCCAGCAGACGCAACGAACACCTCGCGCCCACGCCCCGGCACCTTGCCTGACTCAAGGACCATGCGCGCGATCGCTTCGGCCATGGGGGACCGACACGTGTTTCCAGTACATACAAAGAGGACGGTCTGCACGCGCGGCATGGTACGGACCGAAGCCGCTCATTTCATCCGGCGTCGTTCGACGCCAGATTCGCCTGCCCTTGCGGGCGGGACGCCGAATCATCCGGCTCATGCGGATCACCGGTCGGATCGAACGCCGCCTGGCAGAATGCGCATCGATACACCGGAGGCTCCCACGCCGGCCCCTGCTGCTCACGACACTGTGGGCATACCCCACGACGCAGATACGGCCGCGTGGTTCGCCGCGACAACGCACCAATGGCGTCGCCCAGCAAAACCGCCGGCACGAGCAGAAAGATCGACAGCAAGACCATAAAAATCGAAATGAGCGGAAGCGTGAACGTGCCCACGAAGGCAATCCCAAACGCGCACAGATACAGAACAAACACGGTCATTCCGTAGTGGGCGCGAAGGGCGGCAAAGAACCGCTGAAGCATGCCCAAAGCGTACGCGGTCGCGGCGCTCGCCCGGATCCGGCTACACTGAATTTTCGCAAAAACAGCACACGGGAGCAAAGCACATGTCAGCGCACCTCAAGGTCAACTGTGACCGATCAGCAATTGTCGAAGCACTCTCCTTGGCCTCCGCCGTGGTGCCCACCCGCACCACCACACCGGTTCTCAGTTGCCTCAAGCTGACGGCGAAGGACGGCGTACTGGTCCTGCGCGCCACCGACGGGCAGATCTCCCTRGCACTGACCGTGCCGAACGTGGAAGTGCTCTCTGAAGGCGAAGCCCTGATCCCAGCGGACAAGCTCGGTCAGATCGTCCGCACCTGCGAAGATTCAACCGTCACCCTGGAAATGGACAAGAACGTCGTCACCGTCCGCAGCGAAGGCAGCACGTTCAAGATCTTCGGTTACGACCCCAAGGATTATCCCGTCGCGCGCGAGCCGCAAGCCACCGGTGCCTTTGAAGCAACCGCCGAGACACTGCGCCGCCTCATCGCACGAACACTCTTTGCCACCGCTGTTGAGAACGCGCGCTTCGCCATCAACGGCGTTCTCATGGAGCGCAAAGGCAAGCGCATTCGATTGGTGGGCACTGATGGCAAGCGCCTCGCCGTAGCCGCAGGCGCCTGTACCGGCGAAGGCGACATGACGCTCATCGTTCCGTCGAAGAGCCTGAACATTCTCATGAAGATGCTCAGCGAGCCGGATGCAACGGTCACTATCGGTAAGGCCGACGGGCAAGCCGTATTCCAAGTAGAGGGCGTTGGTCACTTGGTGACGAGCCTCGTGGAAGGCACATTCCCTCCCTTCGAAGACGTCATTCCGAAGGACCAAGACAAGCGCGTCACCTTCGATGCCGCCGATCTGGCCACCGCCATTCGCCGTGCTGCGCTTCTCACCAACGAGGAATCCAAGGGCGTTCGCTTCACATTTAAGGGCGACATGCTGGTGGTTTCCAGCCGCGCGCCCGAAATGGGCGAAGCAGAAATCCGCGTACCGATGTCCGGTTATGTTGGCGATGCCATCGAAATCGGCTTCCAGCCAGCATTCATCGTCGATGCTCTGAAAGTGATCGACGGTCAACAAGTGATGATCGAAATGCGCAGCCCACAGAAGCCTGGCGTGTTCAAGGTCGGCCAAGAATTCACCTACGTGGTGATGCCCGTGAACGTGGTGTAACCAAGCCCCGCCGCGGTTCGACCGGCGCGCCTGCAATCATCTACCAACGAAACAGGAGCCTTGACCACTGAAGGTCAAGGCTCCTGTTCTTTCAGCACTGCAACCATGCATGCACATGCCATGGCCGCATATCAATTCAAATCATTACCGCGCGTACTTCACACCGCAGCCGTAGGCCTTGGTGGTAGCCGGCGAAACGGGCTTGCCGTCCTTGAGCGCCTGCACAGCACTGACAACATAGTTCTTGTCGCCTTGATCATCGATCGCGCCCGCATACGCAAGCACTCCTGATGCATCAATGACGAAGCAGTGCGGCGTGGTCTTCGCGCCGTACGCGTGACCAACAGCACCATCGCCATCAATCAATGCTGGTCCCGAAATCTTGTTCTTCGTCAAATACTCGCCACTCTCCATGGGCTTGCTGGCCGTCGAGGCGGTGGAATTGACAAACAAGAACACCACGTCAGAATTAATCGCCTTCGAATCACTCATCATCTTGGCAACTGATCCATCTTCCATCTTGCCCTTACAGACTGGGCAGCCCGGATTCATCCACTCCATCACGACCACCTTGCCCTTGAAGTCAGACAGGCTGACATCTTTGCCTGCCGAATCCTTCAGCGTGAAGGCTGGAGCTGGCGAGCCGACCTTGGCGGCATCAGCCTTCTCTGCCTTCTTCGATTCCTTCTTGGTGTCCTGCGAGGCATACTGCGATGGGCTGGCATAAGCCACACCAGTAACAACTGCGGCAGCAACTCCGAGGGTGGCGATCATCTTGAGCGGGTTCATCAAATCTCCTGTGAGGCGCATGGCGCCTAGCTAATGGTGAGTGCATGCACGCGCGCGCACTCTCTTGGCTCACTTCGACGGAGGAGCCTGATCCGATGCACCTACCCCATTGGCGCCAAGCGAAGTGCCGGGACCAGCCAACGGGTGAGGAATGGTGAGCCAAACGCACGGATCGGAGGCGCTATTGCCGAAAAGTATCAATCCTGCCACTGCAGGTTGGCCGGGGCCCTCGCCCAGGCTGGTGACCATAAATTCAAGGTTAAATTGATCTCCGGAGACGGTGCCTTCGATCGCCAACGCGCCCTCGGACATGGCCAACTGCATTCCGGCAACTCCCGCCGGAATGAATCGCACCGACCCATTCCCTTGCGTGGAACCCCTGATAGACACCTTGCCGTTCTCCAGGCTGGCGAACAAGCGCGCTGATGCCGCGGTCGCCGGAAGCGATCGACCTCCGAACGAGCCGCCGTTCAACTGAACGCCCGAACCCGCCTCAACCACTGGCGGCCAGTTTCCACCGCCGGATAGTTTGGCAACGACGCATCGCTCCTTGCAGACCATGACTTTGGCGCGCACTGACCACACGCCTTGCTGCGCACTATCGCTGTCGCTCTTCCACGGGTCTTCCCGAAGCGCGCCCGCTCGGCGCACTGGTACTAAATAATCTGCTGTGCGCGAGTAGCCGTAAAAGACGCCGCCATCAAGCGAACGCACCTCGGGGCGCGGATACACGGTTGGACCGGCCTGCCAACCGGCGGGGAGCGTCAACTCAAAGGTGGGCGGATTGCCGTTGTCGCCGGGATTCTCCCAATACAGATGCCAACCGGGCGTGGGACTGATCGTGGCCACCATGATCCATGACTGATCACTCGCCTGCGCCCAACGGAAGGAACTGCGCTCAATACCTTCGGGCGGAGACTGATCAGGCGTCTGTGAGTTCGATGGCGAGTCAGCGTTTGGAGCCGACTGTGGAGCCATCAAGACGCAGGAAATCAACAGGACAACAGGAAGCGCGAGGGTCATCAGCATGCCAACAGTATGCCCGTATTGGCAAGTTCCCGAGCAGCACCTTGCGAAATTCAGTGATAACGCGGACACTTCCCGCATGACCACCCCACTCCAAGTGCTTGGCACGCGATCCGTACTCCTTGCAGCGATTGCAGCCGCACCCCTCGCCGCGCTCCTTGGATGCGATATTAAGACCAGCGACCGCGACTTGGTGTTTCTGGACCCACCGTCGGCGGTCGAAAAGATGCATCCGCGTACCGGCATGTTCGAGAAGGCCGTCGTTTCATGTTGGGTCGATCCGCGCTCCGCGGACGACTACGCCAAGGGGCACATCAGTGGCGCTATCAGTGCACCGCTTGCTGAAATGACCGAGACTGCGGCGGCACGACTCGCGGGTCACAATCTCTTTGTGGTCTACGGCGACGCGTTTCAAGATGCGCTCGCCAAGGCGGGAGCCAAGCGACTCTTGGAACTCGGCTTCAAGAACGTCTACGTCTTGGAAGGCGGCATCCGCGCGTGGCAGAAAGATGGCTACACGCTCGTCACCGGTACTGAGCCCGGCGGCGGCAGCCCACCGAAGAAAGATGCGGCAGGAATTAAGCCCGCCGAACGCGGTGGCGTGGAAGTTCCCGAACAGGGCGTGCGGTAAAGGCACGCACCGAATTCGCTGCGGCGAGTCGGTGCTTCGTTGCGTCAATGCGTGAGACAGTGCACGCATCAGCGTGTCCACGCATCGCCACTTCATACGTTCATAGTCTTGATTACTTCAATGCTTCAACACCAGCCACGATTTCCGTGAGCTCGGTGGTGATGCGTGCCTGACGAGCGCGGTTGAAATTACGCTTGAGCGTGCGACCAAGGCCGCCTGCGTTGTCAGTCGCGGCCTTCATGGCCACCATGCGCATCACGTTCTCGCTTACCACCGCATCAAGAAATGCTTGGTAAAGCGAAACCTTAAGCGAACGCGGCAGCAAGTCGTTCAGCAGTTCCGGAGCAGATGGGCTGAAATCAAAGTTCGCGTTCGAGACCTTATCGCCAGCCACTTCATCAGCCTTGGGAAGCGTGAGCGGAAGGAGCTGCATCACTTCCGGACGCTGACGCGCCGCGGAGATGAACCGCATGTAGATGACCTTGACGGAGGCGAATTCGCCGGCAACAAAGCGATCGATGTAATCCTGGCCGATTTTCTCCACAGCCTCGTACTGCGGCTTGTCGCCGATGGCATGTCGAGTGCTGACTTCCTGCTTCTGATACTTGAAGAAGGCAAGCGCCTTGCGGCCAGACACATCAACCACTACCTCGCGACCGTTGGCACGAATTTCGTTGAGGAGCTTGGTCACCGTGCGGAGCACCGTGGAGTTGTAAGCGCCGCACAGACCGCGGTCCGATGCGATCACCAACACCAGGTCCTTCTTGGACGCGCGATTGGACTGCTCAAGCATCGGATGGCTTGCGTCACCGGCTTGTGCCGACACTTTGGTCACTAGACCGCGAATAGTGTCGGTGTAGGGCCGGCTGTTCTTGGCACGCGCGAGCGCCGCCGTAAACTTAGCGGTAGCGATCATCTGCATCGTCTTAGTGATGCGCTGAATCGTCTTCACGGCGCCCATGCGCTTCTTGATTTCGCGTAGCTGTGCCATAGGGGGGGAGATGATAGCGGATCAAGAGCGCTCGCTGCCGAAGCCAAGAATTTACGGAATT
>NSIA01000024.1 GCA_002737585.1 Planctomycetaceae bacterium
GGCGGTGGTGATGATGAACATCAGAAATTCCCGGCGATGTTCCAGTACACCACCGGTGGTGGCGCGGGCATGTGGGAATTGCGCGAATGGACGCCCGGTGAGGCATACTCCCTGGATATTGACCCCAAGTTTGTTGATGAGCAGGGTGACCTCAAGGTTCGAATCTTTTCAGCCGGATGGGATGAAGAGAAGAAGGAGCCGGTCGCTTCACAAGTGACCATCTTTGTGCAAGACGATTCACTGGAAGTGATGGCCAACGAGTCCACGTTCGCTGGGAACTTGGCTTCCGCAATCATTGTTGATGGATGCAAATTGGCGTTCTTGGCGGCACTCGCCGTTGCGGCTGGTTCGCTGCTCAGTTTCCCGATTGCAGTATTGCTGACGTTTGGCGTGTTCGCCATGGCCACGCTGACTCCGTTCTTGGCAACTTCCATTAAGTATTACTCGCCGGACGAGAAGAGCGGCATCATCATCTGGGCATTCCAGGTGGTGGTCTTGACGATCGCTCGAACCGTTGAATTCTTGTTGCGCGGCTTTGCGGCGCGGAGTCCCAGCGATTCGCTGGCGCAAGGGCGCGCCATCACGTGGTCCACGCTGTTTGACACCGTTGTTGGTATCGGCCTTGGTTGGACAGGTGGAGTTCTCCTGATCGGTTGGCTCGGCATTCGTCGGAAGGAGATTGCCGTCTACAGCGGCCAAGGCTGACCGATGCGTGATCGAACGATCCAGATCCTTTCGGTGCTGGTTGCCGTAGCGGCGCTGTTTGTTGCAGGCACGTTGCTGCCGCGCATCGTGGCAGCAAGCGACGACGGCAAGTTGCGCTATACGAACGTATCAGTGGAGGGCGCACCGCCGATTGTTGCCATCGGCGCGGCAGTAGGCGCCTTGCGCGGACTGGTGGTCGACTACTTGTGGATTCGCCTGCAGCAAATGCGGGAACTCTCGCAGTTCTACGACGCGCGTCGCTTAGCTGATCTCATCACCAAATTGCAGCCACGCTTTGGCGAAGTGTGGGCGTTCCATGGTCACAACTTGGCTTACAACCTCTCGGTGATGACCAGTACTCCCGAAGAGCGCTGGCGGCTGGTCAACGAGGGCATTGATCTTGTTCGCAACAAGGGCATTCGTTACAACCCCAACGACCTGATTCTCTACAAGGAACTGGGATGGTGGTTTGCGCACAAGGTCGACGGCCTCAGCGACGATGCGCACCTGTACTACAAGCGCGAACTGGCCAAGGAGTGGCACCTACTTCTTGGCGAACCACCGGCAGGATCGACAGCCCGTGCCGCGTGGCTGCAGGCGATTGCCGATGCCCCGGACACCTATGAAGAACTGGTGGCGCGTGACCCAGGGGTCGCCACCATGATTGCCGCTCTTGAGGCAAAGATGCAGGCGTTCGACCCCAAGTACAAGGTCAAGCTCGACCGTGATTTCCTGCTGATGCACGGGCGTTGGCATTCGGTTCGCACTGGCGCGGGTTACGCCAAACTCTTCAATTTGCAGGATCAGTTCCGTCGCCGTGACGCGGCGTATGCCGCTATGGATGATGTCTTCTCCGACCCTGCGAACGCCAAGGCGATTGATGACTTAGTGACGTTCCTCCGCAAGCGTGTGCTCATTGATGACTACAACATGGAGCCAGCGCGCATGGCTCGCTACACGCAGGAATTTGGCCCTTTCGACTGGCGGCATCCGCAGTCACACGCCTTCTATTGGTCCAAGATGGGCGCGGAAATTGGTGCGGAGCGTTACAACAACGACGAGGACATCTACCGGATTCTCAACGACGATCGCACCACTATTCAGGCCATGCAGGCGCTGGCGCACTCGGGGCTGATGCGCGTCGATCCGTTCTCGACGGACAATCCAACGCGTCTCTATGACATTCGGTGGATTAAGTCGATCGATCGTTATTTCCGTGAGCTGTACAGCAAGCATTACAAGGCGCGCGGCGGCGGACCGGATACGTTCGTTGACTTCTATGAGAACTTCATGGCGCAGGCGGTGCGCGAGCTGTACCACGCTGGTGAGGTTGAGGAAGCACAGAAGCTGCTTGATGAGCTGGACAAATTGTGCGGTCGTGGCGGCCTGATTCCCAACAATAAGTACGTGGCACCGGTTGATGTATTCGTGCGTAATGCCACGTTTGGTGAATACGAAATGGTCCCGGATATCGCGCGCACCGATCTCTCCGCGATCCTGCGGCGCGGGTTCTTGGAGGGGTATTTGGTTGGCAAGAAGAAGGTGCTGGACGAGGCGCTGGTGTACGCGCGCGATCTCACTGAGTATTTCCGTACCAACCGATTCACTGACTTCCGCACCAAGATGGGCGACGCGCGTCTTGCAGATCTGATCGGTTCGCTTGAGCGCAGCGTGGAAGATGTGCTGGTGAGCATCATGCAAGATCAGTCGCTGCCGCTGGTTGATCGACTCACGGTGTACAACCGATTGCCGGAAGATCAGCGCGCCATGGTCTATGACTCGGCGCGTGCGCGGATTGAGGCAGACCTGGCAGCAAGCCCGCTTGGTTCAGGCGGGGCGAAAGCAGAGAATCTGTTTCCGGAGCCGCCCAATATGGAGGCCTACCGCGCGCGTCAGGCCGAGCGTGAGAGCAAGCGTGCCGCAGAGGACAAGGAGCGCAAGGAAGGCTCCATGGACCGCAAGCGCTGATTGCATGGTGGGCTGTCCGGTAGCCTTCGTCCCATGCGCACGCCTCCTCCAGCCATTCTTGCTATTGGAAAGAACTACACCGACCACGTCGCTGAAATGGGCGGCAAGGCTCCCGATGCGTTGGTGATGTTCATGAAGAATCCCGCGTCTTTCTGTGCGGACGGTGACGCAATCGTCATCCCTGCCATTTGCGATGAGCACGGACCGCAGGTTGACTTTGAAGGCGAGCTGGCGGTCATCATTGGCCGCACGTGTAAGGATGTCCCAGAGGCGGAGGCGTTTACCGTGATCGGTGGGTACGCCGCCGCGAATGATGTCACCGCGCGTTGGTGGCAGCGTGAGGGCGGTGGCGGGCAGTTCTGCCGGGGCAAGGGCTTTGACACCTTTTGCCCAATGAGCGCTGTGACGCCCGCCTCTGCGGTCCCGGATCCGCAGGCGCTCCGCATCGTCACGCGCGTGAACGGTGTGGTCATGCAGGATTCTTCTACGTCATTGATGATCCATTCCGTGGCGCGCATTGTTTCGGAACTTTCGCGTGGCACCACGCTGCTCGCTGGCACGGTGATCATCACCGGAACGCCGTCCGGGGTGGGATTTGGGCGTTCGCCGAAGGTGTTCTTGCAGGCGGGCGACGTTGTTGAAGTGGAGATTGCTGGCGTTGGTCGGACACGTAATCCGGTGCAACATGCCTGAGCAGCATCAGGCCGACCATGGCACTGCGCGGGCGGAACGTGGCGTGGCGCACGCTGAACGTGGCGTGGCACACACCGACGATAGTGCTGCGCAAGGTGTGCCGGAAAATGCGCCGATACCCAACATTGGACTTCCGGCTCGCGCATGCATTGGCGGCATTCATTTCTATCAACGCCGCATTGCATGGCTCACCCGTGGATGGTGCCGATTTCAGCCGTCATGTTCTGTCTATGGAGTGGAAGCGATTGAGCGGCACGGCGCCGTGCGCGGATCGTGGCTTGCAGCATGCCGCATTGCGCGATGTAACCCCTGGGGCGGATGTGGTCACGACCCGGTGCCGTGAATCAACCCATGCAATGCACGCGCTGATTGTTCCAACGCCGCTCGATACCGCTCCGCGTCCCATTCGCCATGTTTTCGCGCCACCACTACCAGGTCAAGACCAGGTGGCAATGCATGCTGCACCGCGCGGAACGCCTCGCGTAGCAGTCGCTTCAATCGGTTGCGAGCCACTGCATTTCCAACCTTGCGCGAGACGCTGAGACCGATGCGCGTGATCGGCAGCTCATTGCGCGCTGCGTAGACGATGATCCCGCCGCAGTCCTGGCGGCGCCGCTGCGCGTAGGCGCGGTCGAAATCTTCGCCGCGCTTGACGTGCAGGACGGCCGGGAATCGCTGATTTCCACTTGGAGGCACCGGAGGAGGGTACCGGGGCAGGGGTGGGCATATTCTCGGCTCTTTGCGGCGACGCGGGGCAGGGCTATACTGCTCGGCTCGCGTTTGGGCGGTGCCCTTCGTGAACGGTCCATGCACATTCGGTCTTTCCTATCGGAGCCTGCTCGTGATTGACGCATTGAAGAGCGATGAAATCGTCCAAAAGCTCGGCGGCCGTTTCAAGCTGACCGCCCTGATCCAGCGTCGCCTCGGCGAACTCGTTGACGGAGCCCGTCCGCTCGTTGAGCGCAATGGTCGGACCGACTTCGAAGTCGTCATCGACGAGATTGTGCAAGAGAAGATCACCATCGACTGGGAAGCCAGCGGTCTTGAGGCTCCGCCTCGTCGCTGACTTCGCACCGGGATTGCAGTGCGTTGGAATTGACCGACGCCCCGATCCCGCGCATACTGTCTTTGTCCCGTTCCACCCGGAGAGGTGCCTGAGCGGTTGAAGGGACTAGTCTCGAAAACTAGCAGCGGGCTTGCCTGCTCGTGGGTTCGAATCCCACCCTCTCCGCTTCGCTCGCCCCGCATCATCGCGGGGCGAGCTTGCTTTTGTTTTGGCTATTGCGATGTTGTCCGATGACTCCGATGACTCCGATGACTCCGAGTCGATCGACCACCACGCCGCTCTACAACTGCGCGGCCTGCGACTCACGAATCCATCCGGAACGACCATCCGGCAGTTCGATGCGCAGCCAACCCGGGCGAGTCTCAATGACGGTGCTTTCGACGCCGGGGCCGAGCGTTTCCACGAACGCGGGTTCGAATCCGTCGCCGTTACCTTTGCGGAGCGTGACGCCATTGTCCACCAGCACCGCGCGCGGACGGCTGGTGTGGAGGTACTCATCCGCAATGACACTGCCGCCAAAGAGTGTTGCCCCGCACAGAAGCGTGATGATCGCTACCCGCCAGGCGGCGCCGGGTGTAGCACCCGCGCCACCGCGCTGCGTGCTTGGGCGGATGAACCATGCGGCCAGTGTTCCCCAGAAACCAAGCCAGCACAGCCAACCAAGGAGCATTCGGACTGATCGCGGCACCAGGTGCCACCAGCGCGCCACGGAATCCACCAAGAGCGTGCCGCCGGTTCGTTCGAAGGAACTCTTTACTCCGGCACGGGCGCGGGACAAGTTGTGTTCTAGGTCGGAGTCGCCCGGCATGAATCGCTCGGCGCGCACGTACGCGGCGATCGCGCGGCCGATGTCGCCCGACTCCATGTATGCATTGCCGAGGTTGAATTCAAGTGGTCCGTTCTCGGCTCCTGCGGTACGGATGCGCTCCCACAACTGAGCGCTTTCGCGGAAAGCATCCAGGCTCGCCGCTGCGTCAGTGCGGCGGAGTTGGATGCCGCGCTCGTACGCCGTTTGCGCGCGGCTCGCGGCGCCGGTTGTTCGGTCGACGTCAGTAGCGGAGGCTTCGGTTGTGCACAGTGCGGACGTCGCTATGCACAGCACTATGCAGAGTTTCATRAACCAGTTCATCGGGCACCCCCGTTCGTTGCGCGGAGGCGCGCAGCATCAAGTGCATCGATGGCACGCTGCGCTTCGGCCGCAAGTTCGGTTGGCGTCGCAGCCCCTGCATACCGCGCGCGGTCACAATGACCAAGGAACTCAGCGATACGGTTTCGTAGTTCGTGATCAACGCCAGCGGTTGCGAGCACGCGCTCCAGGTCACCGCGCGTCAGGGTTCCGGCCGCGCGACCGGTCATGTCTTCCACAAATCCAGTGATCGCACCGGCGAGTCCCGTGGCGTCGGTCGCGGCACGCAATCGTGTATCCGCGGTTCGGCGCGCACGACTGCGACGAGCAAGGCCACCATCGCGCGCGTGCCGGGCGCGATGCACTCGGAAGGCAAGTGCTACTGCGGCTCCAACCGGCGGCAGCACCAGTCCTGCGAGTTCGATCGGGCCCGTGTGCAATCGTTCGTCAGCAAGAAGCGCGTCGGTGACGGGGCGGTTAGCCACCAAGCCGCCTTGTACTTCCGTGAGTTGTGTTCCGGGGGCTGATGCGTCGGTTGTAGTACCCGCAGCGCCGGTGACGATCTTGGAGAGATCCATCTGGTTTGCCGGCGTCACAGTGATGGGAATCGGCTGACTTCGACTCACCGCATAGGCACGATTCTGCGGGTCAAACGCGCTGTATTCAATGGGTGGAATAGCGGCTGTTCCGGCGCGTAGTGGTCGAACCGTCACGGTAAAGCGTTTGGTATTACCACTGACAACGCCGGAAAGCGGTTCGTTTGGAATGCGGAATTCCTTGGCCAGTTGCACATCCGCTGCAAGCGCAGGGGGCTGCAGCGTCTCCAAGTTTGCACCGCCGCGAATATCGGTGATGGCAAGTGTCAGCGTCACCGGGTCACCGACTGCAACTGTTGTTGGCTTRGCAGTGACGGCAATGGCAAACGCTCCGACGGCGCCACTAAACGAAGCGGGGCGATCAAGTTCCGGCAGCGGAAGAATGGTGATGCCAGACGCCGTTGCCGTGACGGAGAGTGGTCGCGACTCACTGATAGTGAGTTGACGGTCGAGGAACAGGTTCTGCACTTCGCGCAGCGCCAGCGGATACGTCATGCGGATCCGAACCGTGCCGATGTCTGGTGCCCCGGTCTTTGGCGGCCACGTTCGGCGCGTCAACTCATAATTGAAGTAGGTCCCGCCATTGCGCACTTCCTGCTGGGCGCGCGGCGCGGCATTGCGCTGCCGCAGCTCGGCGACCTGCTGCTGAAACTCGCCCCATTCGCTGCCCTGTAAGTCAACAAGTTGCCACATCTGCGACTCATTCAGTTGTCCATACGACGGATCTTTGAAAGCACGGACGCTGATGCGAAGGATCAAATCGAGCGGTTGGCCAACATAGCCCTCTGCTGGTAGGCCAATGACCTCCGCGGACAACAGGTTGCCAGCTTCGCTCTTCAATACTTCCACTCGTTGCGGCTTACTGCGGAGTTCCTTGCCGTCAACGAGCACCGTGAGTGCAGGAATTTGGATACTGCCGGGCCGYTCGGGCGTGATCTCCACCGCGTAGGTCACGGAGGTTGAATTGCGCACGCGCCCACCACGCAGCTCGGTCAGTGATTGCCGACCGCGTTCCACGACCCGCACCGTGGCACCGGGAATTTCTGGAGCGACCGGCGGCTTTACATCACTCGCGTCGGTGACTTCAATGGTCACCAGGAATGGGGTGCCTTCATACGCGTTCCCCTCCGGCATGCGGAATTGTGCATCGCCCGCCGCAACGGTTCGCAGCAGGGAGAGGCACAGGAAGATGGCAATGATCGTGGCACGCATGTGATTGGTCACCAGTCCTTGATCGGCTTGCGGCCGCGCGCGGCTTCGGCTTGCACTTTGCGTTCTTGCGCAGCGCGCCGTTCACGTTCGCGATCGCGTACCGACTGCAGAAGGCGATCGGCCTGATCCTTGGTCATTTGACCATCCTTTGCCTGTCCGGGCTCACCGGGCTGTGGCTGCTCGGGAGGCTGCTGGTCATCCGGGGACTTGCCGTCCTTGTTTGGCTGTTCCTTTGGATCTTGCTTGTCTTTGTCGTCCTTGTCCTTGTCACCCTTGTCCTTGTCACCCTTGTCTTTCTTGTCGTCCTTGTCCTTCTTGTCGCTCTCGTCCTTCTTGTCGCCCGGATCTTGCTTGTCGTTCTGATCTTGCTTGTCGTTCTGATCTTGCTTGTCGTTCTGATCCTGCTTGTCGCTCTGATCTTTCTTATCGCTCGGATCTTGCTTGTCGCTTTGATCCTGCTTATCGCTCTGATCCTGCTTGTCGTCCTTGTTCTCTTTGTCGTCCTTCTTCTGCTTCTCGTCCTGCTGCTTCTTCAGTTCCTCCAAGGCACGAACGAGGCGCAGGCTCTGCTCAGCATTGGCGCGTGACTCCTGATCATTGGGATCCGCATAGGCCGCGTCCTTGAAGCCACCAAGACTCTTGTTGGCATCCGCAATTGCTTGCTTCAAGGCTTCCGGATCGATCGCTGCCTCTTGGCCTTCTGTGGGCTCGGTATCTGCTGCAGCGCGTTGCGTTTCCAGCATGCGTTGCGCTGCTTCTGCTTGTGTTCGGGTGGCGCTGTAGAAACTGGCAGCGCGGTTGTACAGGCTTGAGGCGCTCAATGCGGCGTCCGTACGTTCACCGTTGGATGCTGAAGTACTCGCACGAGCGAAGGCCTTTGCTGCATCCTGAAATTTGCCCGCCTTGTATAGAGACACGCCCAAGTTGTAAGCCGCGTCAGCGGCATCTGGTCGTGCGGCAAGCGCGGCTTCATAGGCCGCGGCTGCACCCGCAAAGTCACCGCTCTTGAGCGCAACCTCGCCTGCCCGAGCTGCGCTGTGAAAGTCGACGGGTTCCGCGGCGCGCTCGGGCGCACGCTCCGCCGCAGCCCCTGGCGCGATCGTTGGCGCATCCTGTGGCGTAGGCGTCTTCACACCAACCGGCCCACTGGATGGACGCTGCGCAGGATTCGCTTGAGCGCCTACGGGAACGGTGATGCTTGCAGCGAGTAGAAGTGCGATGGACATGTTTCGATTCATTGCGGAACGCCCTCCGCTTTCGGTGCGCGGCGCGCAGGAATCATGCTGCTGACCAAGAGAACGATAAACGCCAGACCAGCAAACCATTGAAAGCGCGGTGTGCGCCGCGTCACGGTTGCGTCTTCAAACTCCTTGCGCTCCAGTGCGCCGACCGTTTGCGCATACGCACGCGCCATGTCAACGCGACCAGTCCCGGCAGGAATAAACGCGCCACCGCCGGCGAGGGCCGTTTCGCGCAGGATGCGTTCGTCCAACTTGGTCCACACTTCTTGTCCATCGAACACCAAGTACCGCACCCCGTCCTTGCCGCGTGACTCTGGAATGCGCGCGCCTTCACGCGAGTCGCCAATGCCAATCGCATAGACGTGGACGCCATCCTTCTCCAACACTGCCTTGGCAGTGGCCACCGGATCAGCCTCGCCGTCGTCCAGATCTTCGCCGTCAGAAATGATGATGATGGCACGGCTGCCTGCCGATGCAGGCGGGAAACTCGCGGCCGCAAGGGCGATGGCATTTGCCAATGCAGTACCACCGCGCGCACCGGAGAGTGGCACCAGTTCCGCCAGCGTGGTGCGGAACGCGCCGTAATTCAGTGTGAGCGGGACGCGCATCGCAGCAGTACCCGCAAACTCAATGAGACCGATTCGATCCCCGCCCAGCGACTCCACGGTTTCCTCCACAAATTGCCGGGCGCGTGAAAGGCGATCAGGCGTCGCATCTTGCGCGGTCATGGAGCGGCTCACGTCCATCACAAAGAAGACGTCAGCGCCGCGGCGCTTTACTTCTTCCACTTGCGCACCCCAACGTGGATCCATGAGCGCCGGAACCAGTGCGGCCAATGCCGCCACCGTCAGCAGCGCACGGACAAACGGGCGCGCCGAATTTGCACGCGGTGCGATGGTCCGCAGAAGCGGTGCATCAGCGAAAGCAGCCATCGCGCGCGCGCGACCGCGGGTCCTGATCAACACCAGAGCAAGCAGAGCCAATACCGCCCACACCCAGTTGAGCGCCGCTGGATTGGCAAATGTGAAGTCCATGGGATTCATGGCAACATCCTCCACCGTGTCTGCGCCAGGAGGAGTTCCGCCGCGATCAGGAAGAAGGCAATCAACAGCAACGGAGCGATACGCACGCCAGCAATGTCAGAACCTTCCACGGCCAGATCGCGGTACTGCAAGTAGCGACGCTGTTCCGTGGTGGTCTTTTCAAGTCGATTGATGGTTTCATAAATAGACTCCAAGCTGTTGGAATCCGTCGCCCGGAAGTACTGGCCGCCAGTAAGTGATGCCATCTCTTTCAAGAGTTTCTCATCAATGTTCACCGGAACTGGTACCAGCCGAGTGCCACCGAACGGCGTTTGCATGGGGTAGGGCGCCTCGCCGATGGTGCCCATTCCAATGGCGTACAGGGTGATTCCGTACGTCTGGCAAATCTCAGCAGCAGTGGTGGGTGCAATGTCGCCCGCGTTGTTCTCACCGTCCGTCAGCAGGATGATCACCTTGCTCTTTGGCTTGGGAAGGTCGCCGCCGCGCTCGGTGGCATCACGGAGGCGCTCTGCAGCAAGCGCTACCGCTTCGCCGATGGCGGTGCCGTCTTCGCCGCGATTGCCAGCCACGGCAACATCCTCAAGCACCTGCACCAGGTAATCATGATCAAGCGTCAGCGGGCACAGACTGTCCGCGTAGCGGGCGAACGCAATAAGCCCAATCAGGTCGCCGGGGCGACCATCAAGTCCACCTCCGCCAAGAATGAACTTCCCCGCCACTTCTTTCAGTGCTGTCAATCGGTCCGCGCGCTGGCCATCCTTCTGAAAGTCCATCGCCAGCATTGAGCTTGATCGATCGACCACTATCTCAATGGCTACGCCTTCCACGTACACACGCGTTTGCTCGTTGGCCTTGATGGGGCGGGCCATGCACACCGCCAACGTTGCTAATGCCGCCATCCGTAGCACCAATGGCAACCACCACGTGCGTGAAACAAATGTTGCTCCCGCTGCACGCAGCGGCGCCACCGAAGGGAAGCCGATGGTTGCACGCCAACGGGGACGCGCCACCGCAATCCACGCCAGCGGCACCGCCAGCAGCAAGAGAAGCCACCACACGCTCCCCTCATGGAATCCGTTCATGGTTCCCCCTCGCTTGGTGGCGGGGCGGTCCGCTCCACAAATCCGCGCATGGCAGTGAGCGCGTGTGCGCAGGTGTCGGATGCGGGGCGCGCGGCGGCAAATTTCACCATATCCGCGCTGCGTAAGAATGCGCCAAGTGTTCGTTCATGTTCACCGGCCAGATCAGGATGGTGCGCCGCTTGGCTCAAGAATTCCTGCGTGGTTTGATCGGGCGCTGCAATCTGATAGCGCCGCTCCACGTAGGTGCGCACAACATCAGAGAGCCGCACAAAGAACCCTTCCACATCGCCGCGCTCGGGGAGCCGTTGCGATTCCAACAGGTCAAACTCGCGGCGCGCCCATTCGCCGGGCGCAACCAGAGCCACCATGGGCTGCTGCGTTGGGCGACGCATGAGCCACCACACGAACGCTCCCGCCGCTACGGTTGCGCCAGCAGCAATGGCCCACCACCACCACGCGCGCGTGTCAATCTCCACGGGGCCGCGGATCTCCGATGCAAGTTCAGTCAGCGGAAGCTCGCTACCAATGAGCGATGTCAGTGTGACGCTGGTTGCTGGAACCGTTGCGGTGGTCTTTGTTCCGTCAGCACTGGTCATCGAAACGGTGATCGCAGGAATCTCAAGTGGACCTGCCTCCCATGCCACCAGTTCTGCAACAATGCCTGCTTTGCCCGCGCTTGCTGGTTGGCTGCGCGACGGTCGCACATCAAATTGCCCGAACGTGCTGCCAATCTCCGGAAGTTGCAGTGACATCCCGTCCGGCGCAATGACAGCGATCTGCATGGTGATGGGTGCGCCTGTTTGCCACTGTTGCGCATCAACTGTTCGCACCACGCTGAGTTGGCCCTCTTTGACTTCCTGCCGCACACGCGTTTGCGCGGGTGCGCGCTCCGTAGCGCGGCCGGTCGCACGTGGAGCAACCGCCGGATCTTGGGCGAACGCCGCTCCACTTGATGCGAACGTCGCCGCGCTCGACGCGAACGCCGCTCCGCTTAAGCCAAACGCCGCGCCGCTCAAGCCGAACGCCCCCGCGCTCCAGCCGAGCACCATGCTGACCACGATCGCGCGCGACTTCTTCATCGGGCCCTCCGTGCCTCGCGGCGGCGGAAGAACGTAGTGAGTGGCGCTACAAAGTCCCCGCCCGTCTCCACGCGGATCGCTTCCGAGCGCAGCTTGCGAAGCGTCTCATCAAGGAGTGATCCCTCCGCCGCAGCCAGTTGCGCAAATCGATTGCGTACCGCCTTGGATCCAAGGTCCACCACCATGCATTCGCCCGTTTCTTCGTCCATGAATTCAGCAAGACCAAGTGCCGGCATCGCATGTTCGCGACGATCACGAATCAGAACCGGAATCACATCATGCTTCATGCGCGCAATGCGCAGCGCGTCTTCCCATGGCTCGCCGCCCTTCGCTGAGACAGTATTGGAACGCCAATCGCTCACTACAAAGAGCACCGAGCGCCGACTCAACATGCGAGTGGCCTCAGCAATGGCGCCGCCGATGTCCGTGCCCCGACTACTTGGTTCAAATCCCAAGAGATCACGCACGATCCGCAATACATGACGCGAACCCTTGCGCGGCGGGACAACGCGCTCCACTCGATCCGTGAAGCACACAAGCCCCACGCGATCATTGGATCGAATGGCACTAAACGCGATGGTTGCGGCAATCTCTGCTGCCAACTCGCGCTTCAGTTGTGCATGCGTTCCAAATGAAAGCGAACCACTGAGATCAACCGCCAGCATGACGGTGAGCTCTCGCTCTTCGCGGAACAGTTTGACGTGCGGAAATCCGGTGCGCGCGCTCACATTCCAATCAATAGAACGAACGTCGTCGCCGTACTGGTACGGGCGAACTTCTTCGAATTCCATTCCGCGTCCCTTGAAAGCGGAACGGAATTGACCAGCCATCACGTCACTTACCAGGTGAGACGTGCGGATTTCGATGCGGCGAACCTTGCGAAGCAATTCAGACGTCTGCATGGCAGTGATCAGGGAACGGGGACATGCTCAAGCAGCGCGCGCACCACATCATCCGATGACTTCTCCAGCGCTTCGGCTTCATAGCTCAGCCCCAAGCGATGACGGAGCACTGCATGCGCCACATCTTTGACATCTTGTGGAACTACAAATCCGCGGCCGTCAAGGAATGCCTTGGCACGCGCCGCTTGTGCAAGCGCCAGCGTTGCGCGCGGCGATGCACCGTATTGCAGCAAGTCTTTCACGGGCACTTTGTAAGCAGCGGGGTCACGGCTCGCTACCACCAGGGACACGATGTAGTCCTTGATGCTGTCGTCCACAAAGATCTCATCAACGACCGCGCGCGCCGCGCGAATCTCTTCTGGCTGCATCACCGGCTTCACTGAAATCTTTCCAGTGGTGCGCGACATGCGGTCAAGAATCTGCCGCTCCTCGGTGCGCGTTGGATAGGTGATCACAATCTTCAGCAGGAAGCGATCCACCTGCGCCTCTGGAAGCGGGTACGTGCCTTCCTGTTCAATTGGATTTTGCGTGGCAAGCACCAAGAACGGATCGTCCATCTTGAAGGTCTCGCCGCCGATGGTCACTTGTCGTTCTTGCATCGCTTCAAGCAGCGCGCTCTGCACCTTGGCGGGTGCGCGGTTGATTTCATCGGCAAGCACAATGTTGGCGAACACCGGGCCCTTTTTCACGCTGAATTCATGCGTGGCGGGGCTGTACACCATGGTTCCAATCAAGTCGGAAGGCAACAAGTCCGGCGTGAATTGGATTCGATGAAACGAAGTGCGAATGGCGGCTGCAAGTGTTGCCACGGCGGTGGTCTTGGCAAGGCCCGGGACACCTTCAATGAGAATGTGACCATTGCACAGCAGCCCGATGATCAATCCTTCGAGCAACTCATGCTGCCCGACAATGACTTGCTGTAACTCTTGCTTCAGGAGTGCGAAGGGCGGATGTGCCGCCTTGACCTTCTGCTCAATGGCGCCGATATCGTGTTGGGTGATGGTGGTCATAGTGTTCTTGGGTTGCGGTCAGAGTGAGTGTTGGGGCGATCAGGATATTCGTTCACCACCCGTAGGCGTGAACAATGGCCTGTGTGCCAGCGCGTGCATAGCCAGCCTCCGCAAGCGCCCGATAGGTGCGCTCAGCGGCGGTGGCACAGGGCAGGTCCAGGCCCAAGGCACGCGCTTCATCGAGCGCGATACGAAGATCCTTCAGGAAGTGTTCGATGAAAAATCCGGGTGCGAAGTCAGATTTCAGAATTCGTGGCGCCAGGTTCGTCAGCGACCAACTGGCCGCGGCCCCGCCTCCCACCGACTGCAGCACCGTCTCTGGATTCAAACCGGCCTTCTTGGCGTAGGAAAGGGATTCCGCCATGCCGAGCATGGTTCCGGCAATCAGCAATTGATTGACCATTTTGGTGTGCTGGCCCGAGCCTGCGGGGCCCTGCAGCACCACCGTCTTGCCCAACAGGTCCAGAACAGGTCGCGCGGCCTGAAACGCCGCTTCCGTTCCGCCGCACATGATGGAAAGCGTGGCGTTCCGGGCGCCGACATCGCCGCCCGAGACCGGGGCGTCGATCGCTCGCGTTCCCAGCGCCGCGCCACGTTCGGCAATCCGCTGGGCTAGGGCGGGGCTGCTGGTGGTGAAATCAATTAAGAGAGCAGGTGCTTTCGCCGCGCTCAGCGTTCCCTGTGGCCCCAGATGGGTCACTTCAACATCTTCGGGGTAGCCAACCATGGAGCAGACAATCGCTGCCCGCTCAGCGACCGCCAGTGGCGATTCTGCCCATTGCGCGCCGGCGGCCAGCAGCGGCTCCGCCCGCGCTCGCGTGCGCGTATGGATGATCAGCGGGTGACCCGCTGTCATCAGATGCCTTGCCATGGAGACCCCCATGACGCCCGTTCCGATCCAGCCGATGGTTGCCTGTGCCATGCCACAAGCCTAGCCGCGCGCCGGTTCGTAGGTGCCGATAAGCACGAATGACTTTCCTGCTTGCGACATCGGCGGGGTCCGCTACACTACGCGGCTCGGCGCAGCCTGCCTGCGCGAGGAGAACACTATGTCGAACACCGCCATGACCCCAACCGTCCAGTTCACCATCACCGCAATTCCAGCCGAGCATCGTCGCCAGCAGACGCTGCTTCGTCTCATGCGCATGAACCCCGGCGTGCAGGGAGCGTTGAGCCGCCTCAAGCGCGAGCGCCTTCGCAGCGGCAATCGCCGAACCGCGCGTGCTGGTCGCATTTGGCTTGCTCGCGAAGAGTGCACCCGCGTTGTGTTCGTTGAGAAGGGTGCCACCTTCACGCTCCGTATGACTCCGCAAATCGCTGCCGACGTCAAGAGTGTTGAGAAGTACCTCGAAGCAAAGGCGGGTTGATCGCCGTCACTGGCGCTCCCATCATGCAGATCTTCATGGCACTGTGTGCGGGACTCGGACTCTCTGCAGCCTGCGGGCTACGGGTGTTCTTACCCCTGTTCGTTGCATCGATCGCCGTACGTGCCGACATGCTTGTCGTCGGGCCGTCGTTTGAGTGGCTTGGCGCCACCCCAGCGATTGTGCTCTTTGGCACTGCAACCGTTGTTGAAATTGTTGGATTCTTGGTTCCATGGGTTGATCATGCACTCGATCTGCTGGCAGCACCGCTCGCGGCGATCGCTGGCGCAGTGCTGATGACCAGCCAGCTGGACATCATGATCCCGAGCGATGTTTCGGATGCGCTGCAAGCCACGCCGCTTCTCCATCCGGCGGTTGCGTGGTCACTCGGAATCATTGTGGGTGCGGTGACCGCATCGGGTGTCGAGGCAGCCTCGATTGCCGGGCGCGTATCGAGTTCAGTGCTCACCATTGGTTGGCTCAATCCGATCTACGGAATGGCTGAAACAGTGCTGGCAATGATTGTCACCTTGCTGGCTGTTTGGGTTCCGATACTTGCCGGCGGCATGGTTCTCCTGCTGCTACCGATTGTTCTCTTTGCGGTCTGGCGCATTCTGGCGTGGCGCAGTAAGCAGCGTCGTGCGCATGAGCAGAAGTTGCAGCAGGCTCGCGAGCGAATCGCGTCCTCAATTTCTCACCATGCTGACCGAATGGGGGCAGCCGCTGGTGGGCCTCCGGCTGCGTCGGCATGATTGCGCACGATTGCGCATGAATTGCGAACAGACCGCGCATAGATAGCGCACCGCATATGTCAGACTTCAGCGCACTCTGCCGCGACTTCTGCATCAATCAGAAGCTTGCACTCAAGATGGACTTGCCCGCCGCGCGCGAGCCAGTGCTTGACCTCTTTGGTCGCCTGCGTAAAGAGATGCCTCGGCTTGCAAATTTGCATCGCTATCCCGATGGCGAAGTGGCCCTTGAGTCCGGCGAAGACGATCAAGATTTTCTGTGGATCGGCATGCGCCAGACCTCGTTGAAGAGCGGATGGGTCAACCCCAAGACACTGGAAGACGCGTACCGGATGCATCGCACCGTCCTTGAAGTGGCGCCGTACTTTCTCTCCATCAGCCCACTCGATGTTGATCACTTGGAGTTGGTGTACGCCTTTGACTTTGAGTGTGAAGGCAACCGGGACGAAGTGGTCTTGGACGCGTTACTGGGCGGATCGGCGCTGGGCGAGTTTGCGGAGATCGCCACCGACAACGTCCTGGATGCGCAGCCGTTTCTGGCGATCGCGCTCTCCGATGCTCCGGACATGCATGTCTACCTGGAAGTCAAGACGCGGCTTCCGCGCGGAGGGGAACCGTCCGCCGGTCGTGATGGGCTTGAGCCCTTGAGCGTCATGCTCACGGTTCGGCGCACCGGCCCGGTCAAGTCGCTTGATGACTTGCCAACCATTCTTGCCGCATTGGCAGGTCACGGCGAACGGCTTGTTGAGCAGCGTCTCATTCCGCGCATTCTGATGCCGTTGAGTGAGCGTATCGGCCGCCACTAAGTTGACTTGCCCGCCGGACTCAGCTGACTGACCTGCCCACCCGTACCGCGCGCCCCGACGCGCTGGTCATGCGGACGCGGTGATCCACTGCAGCAACTTCTGCGTGTCACTCAAGTCATGGACCGCGAGGTCTGCGCCTGCCGCACGGAGCGCATCAATATCAAAGTGCCCCGTGGCAACCGCGATCACCCGCGCGCCGGAAGCGTGCGCGCAGTCGACATCGGCCGGCGTGTCACCAATGATGATGACGTCCCGGGGCGCCACCGGTCGCCCGTGGTGTTCGGCGTAGCGGCGCATGGCAACCGGCACCAAACTGCGGCGGTCCGGGCCATCATCGCCCCATGCATTCACGATGAAATGCGCGGGGTCGATCCCCGCGTGGCGCACCTTGAGGTTGCCGGTGAATTCATAATTCCCCGTGAGAAGCCCGATGGTCAGGCCATCAACAGCGCGGGTTGCGTCAACCAATTCCTTGGCGCCACGGAAACGCTCCACCGTGTTGTTGGCAGCGAGGCGGCGTTCAAGGTGTTCGCCGTAACTGCGCTTGAACACGGCATGGGAGGCATCGTCCGTTGGATAGCCGTGCACCTTGGCTAAGTCGCGCCAGATCAGGGTGTCCAGTCGGCCGTGAATCTCAATCCGCGAAAAGTCAGGAACAATGCCATGCAAATCGCTCAACGTGGAGGTCATGGCATGCACCCCCGCACTGAGCGAATGCAGCATGGTTCCGTCGATATCGAAGAGGACGAGCATGGGTATTCGGGTGGCGGTCAGGCAACCGCGGCGCAGACTTTGCGTGCGGCATCGGCCAGATCGGTCGCCGATTGCATGGTGGGAAGTTCAGCGCGAGCAGCGTCCAGAATCATCCGAGCCTCTGCAACATTGGTTCCCTCAAGACGCACCACCAGCGGCACCGTGAAGCCAACGTTCTTTGCTGCAGCAACGATGGCGCGTGCAACGCGGTCGCACTGCATGATGCCGCCGAAGATATTCACCAACACGCCCTTGACGGCTGCATCGGCGAGGATGATTCGGAATGCTTCGGTAATCGCCTCTTCCGTGGCGCCGCCGCCGACGTCCAAGAAGTTTGCTGGGTCGCCGCCGTGCAGCTTGATGATGTCCATGGTGCTCATGGCCAGACCAGCGCCGTTGACGAGGCAGCCGATGTTGCCGTCGAGAGCCACAAAATTAAGTTCAAACTCACGAGCACGCATCTCTGACGCGTTCTCTTCCGTGGGGTCGAACATTGCGCGCAGATCCGGGTGACGGAACAGGGCGTTGTCGTCAAAGTTGAACTTGGCATCGATGGCAATCACTTGCCCATCGGGATGCGCTGCGCTTGCAGGGGTCACCACCAGCGGATTGATTTCCGCCAGCGTTGCATCCTTGGCCAAGTACAGCGCCGCAAGCTTCATCATGGCATCAGCGGCCTGTGCCACCTGCTTGCCGCGGAAACCCAAATTGAATGCCGTCTCGCGCGCTTGGAATGCAGCCAGTCCCGTGAGCGGGTCCAGCGCTACCTTGATGATGGCATCGGGGCGAGTCTCAGCGATGTGCTCAATCTCCACGCCGCCCTCGGCGCTGGCGATCAGGGTATTGGTGTGTCGCGTGCGGTCCATGACTATTGCCAGGTAGTACTCCTTGGCAATATCCACGCCGGCAGCCACCAAGATGCGCTTCACTTCAAGGCCTTCCGCCGGAGTCTGCGGACTCACCATGCGGTGCGACAGCATGAACTTGGCGGCCACTTCTGCTTCCTCGGCGGTCTTGCAGACCTTCACGAACCCAGCCTTGCCGCGCCCACCTGCATGAACCTGTGCCTTCACCACCACGATGCCCACGCCTGAAGCAAACAGCGCGCGAGCCTCCGCCGCAGCGTCCGCCACGGTCTCCACCATGCGCCCGGGCGGGACGGGAATTCCAAAGTCTGCGAGGAACTGTCGTGCTTGGTATTCGTGGATCTTCATGTGATTCGTTCCTTCAATGCTGGCGAGGTGCCGGGTGGGAAAGTGTACGGGATCAGCGGCCTGTTGCAGCCGCGCGGCGCGTGCTGCGCGACTTCCACCACTCCCAAACGATGGGCAGCACACTCACGATGACGATGCCAATGACCACCTTCTCAAAGTTGCGCTGCACCCATTCGAGCCCCCCGAGCATGTAGCCAGCGCCAAGGAGCAGCCCCACCCACAAAGCCGCACCGAGCACGTTGTAGAAGAGGAACTTCATGTAGGTCATGGCACCAATGCCCGCCACGAACGGCGCGAACGTCCGCACAATCGGTACGAACCGAGCCAGCACCACCGCGCGTCCGCCGTGTTTCTCAAAGAAGGCGTGGGTACGTTCAAGGTATTCGCGGCGCAGCCAGCGGAATCGGCCGCTGAATGCCACTGGGCCAATGGCACGACCGATGTGATAATTGACGCCATCGCCAAGCACCGCCGCAACGAACAGGACAGCGGCCATGATCTCAATCCGCACCGTGGGGTCCGCGCCACTCTGCTGTGCCACGCTCGCAACGGTGGCGCAGACTGCGCCGGTAGCAAAGAGCAGGCTGTCGCCCGGTAGGAACGGGGTCACCACCAGGCCGGTTTCGGCAAACACGATCAGACCCAACATGGCGTAGGTCAGCCCAGCGCCAAGCGTCTCCACGATCTGTGCCAGGTTCTCGCGCAAAGCGCCCGGTTGCGAGACCAACTGCCAGAGATCATGAAGGAAGGGATCCATTGATCAGTGCGCCTCAGTTCGATGGTGCAGAAACGGTCGCGGCCCAGCGTGATGCCGGGCCGCAGACGTGAAAGAGGACGGGGCGGGATTCGAACCCGCGTTACGGAGTAATACCCCGTAAACCGGTTTAGCAAACCAGCGCCTTCAGCCACTCGGCCACCCGTCCAGGGTGAGTTGGGAAGTCTAGCAGAGTGCTTCGGGCGTTGCCATCACGGCCTGCCGGTCACTGCGCGTCATAGAGTTCAAGGATCCCGGTGGGCGAGTCGTAGGCCCCCCCCTGCAGTCGCGCCAATGCTGGGGCTGTCGATGTGCAGTACGCCAGGCGTCCTTGTTCGAAACTGGCCGTCAGGAACGGCGCCCCGGGGTCAGTGGTGATGGCAATATGTGTCCAGCGCCCGTGGCGAGCGACAGAAATGTGCGCTGCATCCGGAATCTTTACAGCGGTAATGACACCGGCACGATCAATGATCGCCGTGCACTCGACCCGTGCATTGGCCTCCGAGTGATGGTGCTCGTGCTGCCAGCAGCATTCCAAATGCAGGACAGCCGATGCATACGACTGCCGCCCATCGAGTGCCTCGGCACTCACCGTCCATGCAATCTCTAGCCGCGCGGTCTGTGCCTCGTGGACGTGTTGACGTGACGTTGAGTGGGGAGGGGCAATGGTCATCGCGGTGGCTCCAACGCACCGAACAGCGCGCTGATTCCTCCGCCGTCGCAGGAGAAGAATTGAGTGGCGAGCGCATTTGCAGAGCAAACAAACAACTCAATATCGTTGAGTTTGCGATCCAGTTCGCCGGCGCGTGTGGTGGTTTCTTGATCCGCGCCAGTGCGAGGGACCATGGCCGCGGCCTTGCGACACTCCCCGACCAGCGCCAGGAGTGGATCGATCTCACGCTGCTTGCGCACGCGAATGACGGTAGAGAAGAGCGTGAGCACATCCTGCTCAGCCTGGTAGTAGTCCTTGCGATCAGTCTTATTGTGGGTGCGCTGCACAATGCCCCAGTCCACCAAGGTGCGAAGCGTCATTGAGGCATTGCCGCGACTGATCCCCAAGCGCAGCACCACTTCGTCTGCATTGACGCTGCGTCCCTCAATAAAGAGTAGGGCGTGCACTTCAGCCATGCTGCGGGGCACCCCCCATAACGATGCCATCCGCCCCCAGTGCTCCACGAACTGCTGGTGTGCGTGAGCAAGCCGTTCCGCGGCGTGGGCGTTGCAAACTGGTACTTCGGGGCGGGATTCGATCACGAGATTAAATGTATGCACAGTCGGCACTTCCGGCACGTAATCCTTGAAGGAAAGCCCCCGACCATGTGGCCGGGGGCTATGAAACCTTCAGTTCACGGTGAGAACTTTACGGGGCAACGCCGCCGCCCGGGTTAAAGATGTCCACTCCAATGGCAAACGCCAAGAAGTCATGCAGGACGCTGTATCCCGAATTGGTCAGTCCGCAGGTGTAGACGCGGGCATAGGCCTGCGAGCCGCCGGTGGAATTGGACAGAATGTAGTCACTGATGCTGCCAGGAATGGTGAACGCGCCTCCGCCACCCGCTGGCGAGAGTGACGAGGATCCAGACGCCATCCATCGGTTCAATCGATGGTTATAGAAGTAGACCACCTCCAAGACGGGCAAGTTCCACGACACGCTGGAGCTGGTTGCCAGTCCGATGGACGTCACGTTCTCGGTGGATCCCAAGGACGACACCTTCAGCTGCAGGTCGGTGGTGCCGCCACCGAGTGGGTAGAAGAGGTCGGGGCCGTAGCCGTTCCCACGACTGCCCGCACGGCGCCGCACTGCACCGATGCGCAAGGCATTGCCGTCAAGTTGACGCAGGGAGAAATTGGATCCGCCCTCGTAGGTGCCGCAGATGATGTCGTACGCCACGGGTGTTCCGCCGAAGGTGTTCGAGACAATCCATGACACCGTGTTGGTTGCACGCGGGAATCCACCGATTGGAGCAACGATCGCGCCGTTGATCGCTATGTCAATGTCGCCCACACTGGGCTCACCAGCTTCTGGATAGCCGGGCATCTGGTCGGAGTCGTAGTCGATGCCGCACTGTTGGTGGATGTTCGTCTGCGTACTGATGGCAGCGCGGAGTACTTGGGGTGGGAGCGGCGCACCAAACCATGCAATCGAGAAACTCTGCAAGCGAGCGCACCATCCAGAGATGATTGGTGCTGCAGAACTGGTTCCGTTGAACACAGAGGTGTAACTCCGTAGTCGGTTCACTTCAAGCGGGTCTTCCGATGAATTGATTCCGTTGAACAAGTCTCCGTAGCCGCAGCTGGTGACTCCGGTACCCCAACCAGAAAGGGTGACGTTACCGGTGTTGTTGTCTGTGCTGGTGAAGTTTGAGAAGTTCAGGCGGCAATAGCCGTTGCCAGGGAATGGACCAGGAATCGAAACATCGGTCGACAACTGACCGACCTGGAATCCAGGCCAGCAGGCACCCACAATCACCGCTCCGGAGTCCCCACCGGCGCCGCCCGGCGAGGTGATCACTGCAACGGCATCATTGCCGGCGGAGATCACCGTGGTAATTCCGGCGTTCGTTCCAGTGGTCACGAGGTCGAACATGATCGGACTGGCAACAACGGTGTTGCCACCGCCAGAGCCGATCGACATGTTGATGACATCGCCTTCTTGCAATGCAATCAGCGCGTTGGTGTAGGCATTCTCCAGACGTGCGCCTTCCTCACGGCTGACGATTGGATAGAAACTGAGGTCGGCGCCATCGGCAATACCAGTCACGCCAATGTTGTTTCGCTCAGCGCCAATCACACCCAAGACGGCGGTGCCGTGATTGGGGTCAAGCGGCGGCGAAATCACCAATACCTGCGTCTGGTTGGGCTCAGGGACAACGACGTTGATGAGGTCTTCGTGGTTGACGTACGCGGAGTGCTCAATGACGGCCACTTCAACGCCTTGACCACGCCCCTGCTGTGCTGGATTGATGTTGAGTTGCGTGAGGAGCACTTCGTATCCCTGCAGATCAAGACCGCCTCCGCGGTATCCGGAATTGATGGCCGCGAGCGTGCCGAGGTTGGAGGACGTGTCTCGTCGCTCCGCATCTCCGGGGAAGGTTGCAGCGTTGTCCGTTGGCGCCTTGACCGGGTAGGTCAGGGGCGGTGCTCCGGGCGGTTTCGACGGCGGAAGATTGTCGAATGGACCAAGAACCGCATCACCAACCGTGTAAGTCTGGTAGCCGCGTGCGTTGCCCGGCGAACCATCAATGCTCTCACGGTTGCCGGCGGTCAACAACGGAGTTTGCCCTGTTGGAGGGAAGGGTCCGATCGGCAGCGATTGGCTTGTGCAGGGGCTGCTGCTGCCTCCGCCTGGCGCATTCTGGGCGATGGCAACGCAATTCAGGTCCCACTCAATGACGCAGCAGGACGGAYYGTTGCGGCACACATAAACGCAGCAACTCACTTGGTTGCAGCCGCCGAACGTGTGCTCTACGAAGCAACCGGTTGAGAATGCCAAGTACGCACCTTCGAGGCTCGGATCGGGGAGTGCCTGTTGCGGCACACCTGTGAGGGGCTCCCCCTCATCGCTTGGAGCGTTGGTTGGATAGTCCACCGGAACCAATGAGCCGGTGACAAATGCACCAGTGGTGGGATCGGTTGAGTAGGTCAGCAGCTGGCTCGTCACGGTGAGCGCCCCGACGGGCGTCTCCACAATTCCGTACACCAACACATCTGGGCTCGGCGCCGGATTGAYCGGCCCGCGCATGGCGAAGCAGGGGTCGTACTTGTAGGTGCTTGGAATGGAGACTGCGGAGCCTCCGCCGCCCTGAATCGCCGGGCTGGCGTCGTACACCGTACTGGTGCAGAGGATGTTGGCATAGGTTGCACAGACGGCATCCCAGCCCTGGTTGCCTTCGCCATCATTGCAGCCTGGAATCAGCGCGGCAACGATTTCGCAGCAGTTGGTGTTATTGCATCCGTAACGGCACGCTGGCAGTGAGCCATCGGGTGCGGTGCATGCATTCACGTCGTTGCAGCCCTGTCCGCCACCGAGCGTTGAGCAGCGGCTGTCAGGCGAAGTGGTGTAGCAGTTGGTGATACCAGTGCCGTCGCCGGGGCCGTTCGCGCCGCAACCGTCTTGTTCTGCTTGGTTTGTGCCACCACCATCGGGCATCATGATGCGTTCAATCTCGACCCATTCAACGATGTCGAGATCGTTGAGTGCGCGCGCCGTGTCAACCAGTTTTTCCGGCTGCACGTCCACGTACACGATGCCCGCCAAGTCGGCCTGTGCCATCTTGCTGATGCGCTCAGCACGCATTTCCAGGGCGCGGAGTTCTTCCGGCGTGCGGCGCAGCGCTTGACGTACGGTGCCGCCGAAGCCTGACAGAATCTCAGTGACTTGCGGAATGGGCTGGCCGTTGGCGCCGCGAACAGTGGTGCTGGAAATACGGTCAGCGCGCACTTTGAGTTCATCGCGGAACTTGACGCCAAGTTTGCCGTTCCATTGCGGGCGACCAGAGATCGGATCCTCGGGGAGGATGATGTCAGCGGAGCGTTGCTTTGGACGGACGGCGCGGGGGGCCAGTCCTCGAGCTCCGGGCTGCGTGATCAGGTCGTCAACCTTGGCCGACACTGGAGCAGCGGTAGCGAGCTGCTTCTCCGGGATGATCGGAGCAGCGGCGAGGAGCACAGTCACGATGCCAGCGGCGCACGCCGTTGCGGCAAGACGGATCAGCATGGGTCAACTCTCCAGCCCGGCGATCCTTCGCGCGGGCGTTATGTAACAACAACAATTTCAGCCAAGGAGGCGCCTCCTAATGGCCAATTCTCAAAGTCCATACGTAAGTTACTCGCGCGCTGATGCCGGATCAAGGCAATCAGGGGTGCGATTACCGCAGATTCGCATATCGGTCATTGCTGCAACAGGTCTAGCCACGCCCGGGAACGTTGGCCGACGTGGCGGCCGCCTGGGTGAGCACGCGATGCCCAATGTCCCGGCGGAAGAATGCCCCTGGGAACCGAATGCGGCTCGCCGCAAGGTTGGCCAACTCCTGCGCGCGGCGCAGGTCGGCGGCGAGGGCGGTTACCCCAAAGACTCGCCCGCCCGCAGTAACGATGTTTCCTTGTGGATTCGTGGTCGTTCCGGCATGAAAGATGATCACATCCTCGCCCGGACCAGCCACATTTGCGGCCGTCTCCAAGCCCTCGACCACCTGACCGGTACGAACCGTGCCGGGATAACCTTCGCTGCAAATCACCACGCAGCAGGCTGATCGGGGGTCAAAGGACAATTCGTTGCCGTCCAGTTCCCCGCCAGCGGTCCGCCAGAGGATTTCCACCAAGTCCCCCTGCAGGCGCGCCATCAGGGGTTGGGTCTCCGGGTCCCCAAATCGGGTGTTGAACTCCAGAACCCGCGGGCCACCAGCAGTGAGCATGATGCCCGCGTACAGGACGCCCCGGAACTCGATGCCCTCGCGCCGGAGTGCGTCGACGGTGGAGACGAGGACATCGCGGCTGACTTCCTCCATGACGGAGTCGATCGAGAGCGGAGTCGGGCAATAGGAGCCCATACCACCGGTGTTCGGGCCAACGTCGCCTTCACCCACTTGCTTGTGGTCTTGGCATGGGTCGAGCACGGTGATGGTCTTGCCATCAACCAGTGCGATCACGCTGAGTTCTTGACCGGAGAGGCGCTCTTCGATGACGACTGTTGAGCCAGCATCGCCAAACTCGCGCTTACCCATGATGCGGGCAAGTGCTGCGAGTGCTTCTTCGCGGTCCTCGCAGACAACCACGCCCTTACCGGCGCAGAGTCCGGAGGCCTTTATGACCAGCGGGGTATCGCGCGCTTCAACGTAGGTTCGTGCTTGTTCATAGTTAGAAAAGCTACGTCCGTCGGCAGTGGGCACGCTTGCCAAGCGCATGACAGTCTTGGCATATGACTTATCAAATTCAAGACGCGCACCATCACGCGTTGGGCCAAAGATGCGGCGCCCTGGAGCAGCAAGATCATCAACGATTCCATCTGCYAGTGGACCTTCCGGACCAACGATCACCARATGAATGTCGTTCTTGTCGAGCCAACTCTTCAGAAAGAAACGTTCGCGCGGTGAGAGCGGCGCATCACAACGGCGACCCAGCGCTGCCAAACCGGCGTTGGCGTCAGCCTGCACCCACAGTGTTCCGAGTCGTGGGGACTGTCGCAACTTCCATGCGATCGCGTGTTCACGACCGCCGGTACCAAGGAGGAGAACATTGCAGGGAGCTGGTACTTCGGTCATGGCTGGAAGTGCTTGGTGAGCGTGGGGTGCGGGGGAGAACCGAGCGAGTCTAGCGCAGTTTCTGCTACCCTTCGCCGCCCGACCTGGATCGGAAATCCTGAGCCGGGAATGCCGCCTAATTTGGAGACCACCCATGCGTCTTGCACGCGCCACGACCCTCGCTACCGTTGCCACCATTGCCATGGCTTATCTGCCCGGAGCGATCGCCCGCGCTGATGACGCCAAGGCGGTCGATGCCTTGAATGCGCCYGCCAAGGTGATTCAGGAGAAGAGCAAGTGCTGGAAGGGGGTGCTTGACGCGTATGTAGCGATGAGCGCGCCGCCTATGAAGGTGGGTCCGACCTTCAACGTTCTGGCGGTCTGGCCGGGAATGGCGGACTGGTCCAAGGCCAAGGAGTGGGCTGCCGCCAACGGACCGATGGCCAAGGCGCTGCTGGATGCGCAGCCCGCGGTGGCATTTTGCCTGCCCTACGGCCGGACGAGTGTTCCTCCGGTCTACGTGGAGAAGGGCGCATTCATTGGAATCGGCGACGGACTGGCGGTGTACGAGTCGGATGTGGCATATCTGAAGCCGTTGGCAGTCATCAATACCTTCGTTGCAGTGGAGATGTATCGGCTGGGCGAGGAGAAGAAATACCAAGAGGCCTTTGACCTGGGCATTGCAGCGTTGAAGTTTCTCCGTAAAGTTGCCGACCAGCACCTGCTCGCCGAGAAGGTCTTTGCCATGGAAGCAATGTGCGACGTGGCCTCTGTGCAGCGCGATGTGCTGCAGACATTCCTTGCTGATGTTCCCGCTGCAGTGGTGAAGAAATTTGCGTTGTCCGGATACGCGTTCATCCATCCCACCGACGGCGAGCGCTTGCGGCGCATTGAAATGCCCGAAGGGGACCGCGTGCTTGCCGAGGCGCTCATCATGCAACTCTTTGATGCGCAGGGGCAGCCGGATACTGTCAGATTTGCGGCAACCATGGGTAATTTGCAGGCGAGCAAGGAACCACTGGCGCGCTTTGGTGCCGGCAAGCGCTGGGCTGAAATTGCGGACATTCACGGCTCGCTTGATTCCACGCGTGCGCGCTTGACCAGCATTTATGACGATTGGTGGCGCCGTTGGCGCGTTCGTTACTACGACGGACTGCTCGACAACCCCACGGTGATCAGTCGCACCAACAAAATGCGCTACGCGATGGTGCTGGCGATGGCCAATGACATTCAGCGCCTCTTTGCATTGCGGCAGCGCCTGAACGCCGAATTCAATGGAACCGTGTTGGCCTTTGGAGTGGTGGCGTCCTATCGTGACAGCGGTACATGGCCGGGCGGTATCGATCGCACGTACACGCAGTTCACCATGAAGCGCTTTGACTTCGATCCGTGGGATCCAGCCGCGGGTCGTTGGCAATATGAGAACCTTTCGGCGCCGCGCGCGATTGAGAGCGACTATGGTCGTTTGGAGATTTCCGGCGGCGTGTTGTACGCACGCGGCGCGGATAAAGAAGATGGCGGCGCGCAGAAGTCAACCAATGATGGGTTGACGGGTGACTTTGTAGCTTGGCCTGCGCTGCGGGCGTTGAGCCGGTCCACTGGTAGTAAGTGACTGCGAGCGATACTCGCGGACAGGAAGCACATGTCTGAACAATCGACTGAGAAGGTAGTGATCATTGGATCCGGTCCCGCTGGTTGGACCGCGGCCATCTACGCAGCCCGCGCCAACCTTGACCCGGTGGTGTATGTGGGCGTGCCGGCAACCAATCCGGCGCCGGTGCTTCCAGGTGGGCAGTTGATGTTGACTACCGAAGTTGAGAATTACCCGGGCTTTCCGCATGGCGTTACGGGTCCAGACATGATGGCCAAGTTCCGCGAGCAGGCGGAGCGATTTGGCACTCGAGTAGTCGACGCCAACATTGATCAATGTGATTTCTCCAAGCAGCCATTTCGAATGGTTGATTCGGACGGCAAGACAGTGCTGGCGAGCAGTGTGATTATTTCTACCGGCGCAACCGCCAACTGGATGGGCTTAGCCAACGAGATCCGCCTCGCCATGAATGGCGGCGGCGTCAGTGCATGCGCGGTGTGTGATGGTGCACTTCCGGTGTACCGCAACCAAGTGCTTGCAGTGGTTGGTGGTGGTGATACCGCGATGGAAGAGGCGAGCTACCTGACCAAGTTTGCCAGTAAGGTCTATGTGATCCATCGTCGCGACACGTTGCGCGCCAGTAAGTCCATGCAGGATCGCGTGCTTTCCAATCCGAAGGTGGAGATGGTGTGGGATAGCGCCGTTGAGGATGTCATTGGCGACGAGCGGCTTGAGTCGGTACGAGTGAAAAATCTCAAGACTGGCGCGCTGCGAAGTCTGGATGTCCGCGGACTATTCATTGCCATTGGCCATTCGCCAGCAACCAAGTTTCTGGAAGGATCGGGTATTGAACTTGACGCCAAGGGTTACGTGGCGTTGCACACGCGTGCCAGTACCACCAATATTCCGGGCATATTTGCAGCGGGCGATGTGGCGGACCAACAGTACCGCCAAGCAGTGAGTGCCGCGGGCATGGGTTGCCAAGCCGCCCTTGATTGCGAACGATGGCTTGCAGACCAGGGCGTGCACTGATGGCCGGCACGCTGGGAGGCAAGGAACGTTGGGTCGCCACCGGTTCAATCGGCGCGCTGATTGGCGGAATGATTGTTGGTGAAATGCTGCACCGCGCTGGCGCCACCGCCACCGTATCTGGGTTCTCGGTTGCTGGTGATCTCATCTTGGTGCGCCCGCTGATGATGCTGGTGCTGCCGTTGATTTTCACCAGCGTTGTTGCCGGAATTACCTCGCTGGGCGATCCTTCTCGACTCGGTAAGTTGGGACTGAGTACCAGCGCTTATTTCTTGGCAACCATGTTGGTGGCCGCCACGCTGGGCGCCACGCTGGTGACGTTGGTTGGCCCGGGGTTTGGACTCGCGCCGGAGGATGTGGCAGCGCTCACCACCAGTGGCATCGAGCGATTTGAGGCTGCTCCCAAACTGATGCAGGCGACGGCAGCCGGCGAGCAGGGGCTCGGCGCTGCATGGCTACAGATTGCGCGGCAGTTGATTCCCGCGAACCCCTTCGCGTCCATGGCTGAGGGTCAGCCTCTGGGGATGATCATCTTTGCGATCGTCCTGGGTGTAGCGCTGGCGCTGAGCGGCGATGCGGGCAATTCTGCCGCTCGGGTACTGAATGGATTGAACGAAGCGTTGCTGCGTGCGGTGGGGTGGGTGCTTTGGATCATTCCAATCGGCGCGTTCCTCTTGGTGAGCGCCAGTGTTGGCAAGGTTGGCCTCGCCGAATTGTTGGGGCCGCTGGGTCTGTACATGTCGGTGGTGATCGGTGGATTGATCATTCACATGTTCATCATTCTGCCGATCTTTCAGGTGCTGCTTGGCGGAGGTAATCCATTCAAGTTCATGTGGGCGATGCGCGAAGCGCTGGCAACCGCGTTCGCCACGGCTAGTTCAAGCGCCACGCTGCCAGTGACTATTCGAGTGTGCGAGACCGAGGGCGGCTGTTCGCAGCGAGCCACGCGTTTCTGTGCGCCGCTTGGTGCCACACTCAATATGGATGGAACTGCGCTTTATGAGGCGGTTGCCGTGGTGTTCTTGTTCCAGTTGTACGGGGTGCAACTTTCCTTTGGCGAACTTGCCGTGGTGGTGGCGACTGCAACACTGGCGGCAGTGGGTGCCGCTGGCATCCCCAGCGCGGGCTTGGTGACGATGGTCATTGTGATCACTGCAGTCAATGCCTCGCTTGGCAGCGAGAAATTGCCAGTGGGCGCCATGGGCATTGTGATCGGCGTTGACCGGTTGCTTGATATGTGTCGCACCACCGTCAACGTGTGGGGTGACATGGGTGCAGCGCGGATCATGACGCGGATCGCGCCTGACTGATTGTGGCCTAGATTTGAGTCTGGGGTTTACGTAGTGAAGCGCGAAACTTCGTTGTCGAGACCATCCACCGCATCGCGAAGGTGCTTGGTGGCGCTATTGAAATCACCCAAGGCGGAGGCGGTGCGCGCGGTGCCCTCGGCAAGTCTGCCCATGGCGTCACGGATCTGATCCGCGCCCAGTGACTGGGCGCGCATACCAACGGTGACCTGCTCAAATCGACCAGAAATCCCTTGCACTGCCGAGATGATTTCACCAAGCTTGCGGGAGATATCGCGGATCTCTTCAACGCCGCCTTGGACTTGCGTAGAGAAGGTGCCCATCTCTTTGACGCCAGCCTTGACGCTGCCTTCCATCTCTCGCACCATGCGTTCGATGTCGAGCGATGCCACGGCCGTCTGTGTGGCGAGGTAGGCGATTTCGCGCGCGACGACAAGGAATCCAAGCCCGTGTTCGCCGGCCTTCTCAGCTTCAATGGCAGCGTTGATGGACAGAAGATTGGTCTGGTTGGCAACCTTGGCCATGGTGACAATGACCAGGTTGATTCGGTCCGCGCTCTCGCGGATCTTGGTCAACTTGTCACCAAACAATGCGGTGCTTTTGGCCAATTGCTGCATGGTGGAATCCATGCCTGCAAGGTTGGCGCGACCCTCTTCGGCACGATGACCCGTGTTCGAGGCCATTTCGTTGACCTCGTTCATGGTGCGCAACAATTCCTGGCTGGTGGTGGAGATCTGATGGACCGCAGCGCATGCTTCGGCGGTCGCGGCCCCGTGATCCTCGATCACTTGTTTCTGCTCTGCACCGGTGGATTGCATCACCGTGGCGGTGGCATCAAGCGTGGCAGTGGACATTTGAATGCGGCCAATGAGCGCACGTAGGTCGGTGGTCATGGTGTGGATGGCGTCGAGCAACGCTCCGGTTTCGTCCTCAGACATAGTGCCCATCTCGGCACGGAGGTCGCCGCCCGCTACTTGCCGAGCAACGGTTACCGCCGCGCGGATGGGCGTCGAAATGGAGCGTGCCACGAAGAGTGCCATGACGACCACGCCGATGCCCAAGGCAATGGTGAGCGAGACGATCAGATTGCGTTGAAAGTTGAGCAAGGCGAAGGCTTCGCTCGCATCCTGCTTCACCAACATCCCCCAGCGGTAACTTGGCAGATAGCACCATGCGGCACACACTTCAATGCCGCGGCTGTCGGTCACGGTGCCATATCCGCGGCTTCCGCTTGCAGCATTTCTGGCGGTGCTCTCGCCGACACTTCCGGTGGCGAGGCGGAACTTGAACGCAGCGTCGGGGTCCGTGCGGGTGGGGGAGGTGGCGGTGATACCCGCTGCATCACGTTGAACGGTCACGATGTCGCCCGTTTCGCCGAGTCCAGTGACATCCGCGAGCATGCGCCAGATTTTTGCCGGGCCAAAACCGCCGGCCGAAACACCAATGACGCGCCCCTCACTGATGATGGGGCTGGTGATAAACATGATCGGCTCGCGCGATGTGCCGTAGGTTTGAAAGGCTGTGATTTCCGATTGCAACAGTGTGCGTGCGCGGTCGAAGCCGGCGGTCAGTTCCGAGGTGGCGAGCTCACCAGTAAGAATTGAAGAGTCCACCGTAAACGTTGGGTCGACGGACAAACGAATGATGCCCGCGGTGTCGATCAGCAGGAACCGCGTGTACCCAAGGGCGCTGGAGGCTTGCTTAATGTTGATCTGCGGCTTTGGCCCGGTCGGATCCGCGGCAGCGGCAGCATTGAGACGAGTCATCGCCTCCTTCATACCTGCGCCGCCGGCCATCGCCGCGGCATCGGCGAGTCTTTCCAATGCGTATGTTTCCAGCTCACTGGACTTTGCCGCATTGATTTGCACCAGTTTCTCGCGGACCGAGCCTTCGAGCGCCTGTGTTGCGATGTTCCCGGTGATCACCGCGAGCGCAATGCACGGCAACAGCGAGATCAGTATGAACCACGTCAGCAGTCGCCCGGCGATGGAACGATGCATAGCAATTCGGTTGTCAGCAACTGCTGGTGTGGYTGGCTTGTTCATGGTGCCGGGGTCTCCCGCAGAGCAGGTGCAACTCGGGTTGGGTTCGCCGCTGGTGCAATCCACTGCCCGCCCCAATCGTGATAGAGGTCCAAAACGAATTTCTCCCACACATCGCGCGAACGGGAGGATGGAAACGGCACGGGCCGCACCGCGGTTCGACTCCGCCACACGATTTCAAACTGACCGTCAGTTCGAATTCGCCCAATCGATACCGGGCGCCAAGTGTGTTGCGTCTGTGGATCAACGGCGATGGTGCCCTCGGGGGCGTTCATGCTTTGGCGACGAAGTGCGTAACGGACCGGGCGGACATCGGTGTTGTCTGCCTCGCGTACAGCCTGCGCCCAGAGTTTGACGCTGAAATACGCCGTCTCCATCACGTCTTGCACGGTGCGGTCGCGCCCATAGCGCGCTTTGAATGCGTTGACAAATTGCACATTCTCTGGACGGTCAATGCTTTGGAAGTAACTCCATGAGGCATAGTTGCCAACCATGCTTCCTAGCGGCATGGCGTGCAGTTCATTCTCGCCGAGAGCGAAAGTCAGAACTGGTGTCTTGACCGGGTCGACCCCAGCTTGACGGAGTGCCTGCGCGAATGCAAGCGCTGAATCGCCGACCACGGAACAGAGAACTACATCGGGTTTCGTTTCCACAATGGCGCGCACGGCCGCGGCTACATCCATGGAGCCAAAGGGGATGTACGCCTCAGCAACCTTCTCTGCACCGAGCGCGGCGAGTTGGTCGCCGATGATCGCATTGACGCAGTGCGGCCAGACATAATCGGAGCCGACCAGAAAGAATCGACGCGCCCCCAGTTTCTCATGGCACCATTGAACCGCGGGTGTGATTTGCTGATTCGGCGCAGCTCCCGTGTAGACGATGTTTGGTGATTGCTCCAAGCCTTCGTATGCCATTGGGTAGACCAAGAGATGGCCGGCAGCCTCAACAACGGGCAGCACACCCTTTCGGCTAGCACTTGTCCAGCATCCAAAGATGACGCACGCATCATCTTTACTAATGAGGCGGTCGGCTTGTTTGGCAAAGGTTGGTGGATCGGAGGCGCCGTCAGCAATGACCCATTGCACTGGTCGCCCAAGTAAGCCGCCCTCAGCATTGATTTCCTCAAGCGCAAGCACTTCAGCCTCAATCATCGACAATTCACTGACAGCCATCGGTCCCGTTTGTGAATGCAGAATTCCAACGATGATCGGGCTTCGATTGTTGAGCAGGCGATCAAATCCGAGCCAAGCCAACGTGATGATGACGCACGCGACCAGCAGCAGTCCGATGCGCAGCGTCCAGCGGCGTCGGTTTGACTGCATAGGCGCAGCCGCTTTCACAACTGCAGCGCTTGCGACCGCAGCGGTGTCTGCTTTGCGTGAGTTACCTGCTTCAGTGGGATGCTTGGCCATCGTTGCTTTACGACTTCTTCTCTAGGAGGGTCACCTTCATGCCGCAGTCCAGAATCTGCTGTTCATCAATCGGACCAGGGGCATCGATCATGAGGTCACCACCCGACTGAGTCTTCGGGAACGCGATGACGTCGCGGATGTTGTCGGTGCCGACCAAGTGCATGAGCAAGCGATCAAGTCCAAAGGCGATACCGCCGTGCGGCGGAGCGCCGTGCCGAAGTGCACTGAGTAGGAAGCCGAATTTGGCGTCGGCGTCTTCCTTGGTGAGACCGATGAGCTTGAATACTTTCTCTTGCACGTCCATTCGGTGAATACGAATGGAACCGCCGGCGATTTCGCTGCCATTGACAACCAGGTCATAGCCGGCACTCAGGCACTTACCTGGCTCGCTCTCAAGAAGGTGGAATTGGTCAGGATTTGGGCTAGTAAATGGATGATGCATGGCCACCCATCGTTGACCATCCTCGTCCCAATCAAACATTGGGAAGTCAATCACCCAGAGGAATCGCCACTCGGATTCGTTGACGAGGCCCAGGTCACGACCAACCTTCAGGCGCAGTTCGCCGAGTGCCTTGGTGGCAGTATCCCAGTGGTCGGCCACGATGAGGACGCTGTCGCCCGGCTGCAGTGCCAAGCGCGCGACCAGTGCATCCTTGAAGGGCTCCAAGTGCTTGGCGACGCCGGTATCAAAGCCAGTCGCCGTGAACTTGGCAACCGCCACGCCGCCGGTCTTGAACTGCTTGACGAATTCGGAATACCCATCCGTCATCTTGCGCGTGAGTTTCTCGGCACCGCCGGGAACGCGGATCGCCTTCACGCAACCACTACGACCGGCGCGGGTCTTCTCAATGGCTTGTTGGAAGACTTGGAATTCACTGCCGGCAACAATGTCGGTGATCTCGCGAATCTCCAACGGATTACGCAGGTCGGGGCGATCGATACCAAATCGATCCATGGCATCTTGCCAAGTCATTTGCTCAATGCGACCAATGTCATAGCCAAGGATGTCATGCCACACCGCGTGCGCAAAGCCACCCATCATGGTCATGACGTCTTCGCGTTCAACAAAGCTCATTTCCAGGTCAATTTGACTGAATTCTGCTTGTCTGTCAGCGCGCGGATCTTCGTCACGCAGGCACTTACAGATCTGGATGTAGCGATCGAAACCCGCCACCATCAGGATCTGCTTGAAGAGCTGCGGGCTCTGCGGCAGGGCGTACCACATGCCCTGATGCAAGCGTGCGGGAACAATAAAGTCACGCGCGCCTTCCGGGGTGCTCTTGATGAGTAGCGGGGTCTCGACTTCCGCAAATCCGTTGGCTGCAAAGTAGTCGCGCGCTAACTTGGTGACCTTGCTGCGTGTGCGCAAGATGTGCTGCATACGCGGGCGTCGCAGGTCGATGTAGCGGTACTTGAGTCGAGTTTCTTCGCCGATCTTCTCAGCGTCATGATCATCGGGCAGGATCGGTGGGTTTTCCGCCTTGTTGAAGATCTCAAGTTCTTCGGCAGCAAGTTCCACCTCGCCAGTGGCGAGTTTGTGGTTTGGCTCACCCGAACGGAGACGAAGAATGCCGCGCACGCCGATCACGTCTTCACGGCGGAGCGCCTTGGCTTGCTGCACGAGTTCGGGGCTGGCATGTTCAAGATTGAAGACCACTTGGCAGAGACCGTCTCGATCCCGAATGTCCACGAACAAGAGTCCGCGACCTTGGTCGCGATAGGTGTTCACCCATCCGTTGAGGGCGATTGTCTTACCGGCATCGGCAAGACGTGGCTGTCCGCAGGTGTGCGTGCGCTTGAGCATGGTGGGGGGTTCAGGGTGAAGGGTCAAGGATAGCTTTGTGCGGCATAACCCGGGCGTTACAAATAGGTGCCGTTCACCCCTGTCCCTATTTTCCGGGTGAAGTGAATGCAGTCGTTCCTCCGCCCCCTTCGTTGCGCGCGGGACCCTCGGACGCGGACGGCTGCGCTCCACAAGGTTCCGCTTAGCCTCGGGCGAATCTGTTCGTCCGGTTGGCACCCACGGGGCGTACGTCCAACTGCCGGACTTCTCAGTTTCACACGCCGCTTACCGAGGATCCCGTGCTCACTGCGGGGGTCGCACACGGCAGGCACTTGGATTCCAAGGATTGTGGAACACCCCCATCTGGCCGCAGGCGCCGGAGAGGACTGGGCCGCGCTCAGCGGCCGTCCTCGTAAGGCGAATGCGGGCCAGTAGGCAGGCGTGATGCAACAACGCGAGCCAACACGCAACCGTGATGCCTCACCGCCGTCAGTACGCAATCGTGTCGTAACTTCGCCCCGCGCAAAAAAGAAAGCGCCCCGACGTTTCCGTCGGGGCGCGCTTTGCTTCTTGAAGTTGTCGCGTCAGATCACAGAGTGATCTTCGACGTTCCAAGCGATCCGTGATCGTCCATGCCGCCGCGGGCTGGGCGAACGCCAGTCTGCGAACGACGCTGGCCAGCTTCTTCGTCCACGGTGGAACCCCACTGTGCACGCTTGAGACTGAGGCCGATCTTGCGGTCTTCGATGTCGACACGCAGGATCTTGACTTCGACTTCCTGACCAGGCTTGACCACATCCTGCGGATTCTCGACCTTCTGGTCGGAGAGTTCGCTGATGTGCAAGAGACCCTCGAGGCCGTCCTCGAGTTCCACGAAGACGCCGAAGTTGGCGATCTTGGTGATGGTGCCCTTGACGATCATGCCCGGGCGGTAAGCGCTCGGGATCGCTTCGGTCCACGGATCTTCGGTGAGTTGCTTGACGCCCAAGCCGATGCGCTGCTTCTCCTGGTCCACCTCGAGGATGACGCACTGCACGCTGTCGCCCTTCTTGTAGAGCTCGTTCGGGTGAGCAACCTTCTTGGTCCAGCTGATGTCGCTGACGTGGAGCAGGCCGTCGATGCCTGGCTCGATCTCGACGAATGCGCCGTAGTTGGAAAGGTTGCGAACCTTGCCCTCCACAACGGAGCCGCGCGGGTAACGGTCGGAGACCAGTTCCCACGGATTGACTTCCGTCTGCTTCATGCCGAGCGAGATCTCCAACTTGTCCTTGTTGATCTCGAGCACCACCACGTCCACTTCGTCGCCAACAGCCACGAGCTCGCTCGGGTGGTTGACGCGACGCGTCCAGCTCATTTCGCTGACGTGCACGAGGCCTTCGATGCCTTCCTCAAGCTGCACGAATGCGCCGTAGGACATGAGGCTGACAACCTTGCCCTTGACGCGCGAATTGACCGGGTACTTCTTCTCGATCTCTTCCCATGGCGAAGTTTCCTTCTGCTTCAGGCCGAGAGCAATCTTCTCACGATCGCGGTCGATATTGAGGATCTTGACCTCAACTTCGTCGCCGATCTTGACCACTTCGGTTGGGTGATTCACGCGACCCCAACTCATGTCGGTGATGTGCAGCAAGCCATCGAGTCCGCCGAGGTCGATGAACGCGCCGAAGTCGGCGATGTTCGTGACGGTTCCGCGAACGATGTCGCCTTCCTTGACTGCCGTGAGCAACTTGCTCTTGGCAGCGTCGCGCTCTTCTTCGATCAGCTTGCGACGGCTGATGACGATGTTCTTACGCTCTTCGTCGATCTTGAGGATCGAGGCGCGCACATTGCGGCCAACGTATTCGCCGATGTCGCCGGGGCGGCGAACATCAACTTGCGATGCTGGCAGGAACACCGGCACGCCGATGTCCACAAGCAGACCGCCCTTGATCTTGCGGAGGACCTTGCCCTCAACGATGTCGCCTTCCTTACGCGTGACCAGGATCTGCTCCCAGCCGCGGATGCGGTCAGCCTTGCGCTTGGACAGAACTACCGAACCTTCGGAGTCTTCCATCTCTTCGAGCAACACTTCAACTTCGTCACCGACGTTCACGCCGATATCGTCAAACTCTGCCTTGTCGACTTGGCCTTCGCTCTTCAGTCCGACGTCAACGATGACAAAGTCACCGGACATTCCGACCACGATGCCCTTCAGGATGCTTCCGGGCGCCATCGACTTCGGTTCGACGCCACCGACGTCGGAGCCAGAGTGAATGCCGGAAAGAATGATTTCAAGTTCAGCAGCGTCGAGGCCAATGTCCTCGATCAGGTTGTAGTCGACCATGTTGTCTCTATGGGTGATGTATTTGCCGTGATGACGCGCGTCATCATGCGGCGGTGCGGGTTCCTCGGGCAACGTGCCCAAGGCAGAACAACGAAGGATACCGATGCCGGGCGTTGATGCGAAGCGCTTCAGTCGGAAGGCCATGCTCAGCCATGCTCAGCCATGCTCAGCGCGGATCCGTGGGAACTTCGCCCTCGTCGGCCCCAATTTCGGGATACCGGACGTACTCGTGGTCTTTGCCCTGGCGCTGCATTCCGCGCCATTGCAGGACGAATCCCACTGCGCCGATCGTATTGATCAGGAAGCAGGCGCCGAATGTCCAGTTCTGGAGCCCCCAGGCGCCAAGCGACTTGTATAGGCCCACCGCCAAGAAAGGGGCAATTACCCCGCGAATGCCGTTCAGTGTCACGTGGACGCTCATGTAGAGGGCGTCGCGCTCCGGAGTGGCGAAGTCTTGGTGCCCCAAGTTCCACGCGAGCGCTCCGCCGGCAAACCCGACGCCCATGAATGCACCGGCCACGTAGAAGAGCCACAGTTGCCCGAGGGAAGCCGCCAGCCACAGGGTGCCCGCCGCCGCCACGAAACTCCAACTGTGAATCGCACGGAATCGGACCACGTGAACGCGGTCGAGCAGTCGCGCCCAGATCGGAATGATCAGCGGCATAGTGATCAGCGGAATGACGGTGGTGGCAAGAATCGCCTGCAGGTAGCTAGCGCCAAGGCCGTCTTCTAAGACGATGGCTTGCGGCGCGCCAATCATCAAGTTGCCCATGCCGAACACGAACATCCAGATCATGAATTGTCGGTAGCCGCGATCTTCCACTAAGACGCGCCAATTGGTGTGCAGTGCATCGCCCGCCATGGCGGCGGTGTGCATGGGATTTGCACTGATCGTGCTGCGCCCGGACTCAGCACGTTCGGAACGAGCGAGTCGTCCAGCTCCGCGCAAGCGCACGCCGCGAAAGATGGAGTTGCCGTACAGACCGACGATCGCAAGCACTGGGAAGGTGACGTGGAAACTCTGCGGGCTGAAGTCCATTGATGCGCCAACGATCCATCCCGCGAGCGCCAGCATCACTGACTGCACGCTGGCCATCTTTCCAGCGATGCTCGCGCGCCGTTCTTTTGGGTAGTTCTGTCGCCACACTGCGGCGCGGACGGTGATGACGCCCGTCCATGCTGCGCGCGCGAGGAGCACCAAGATGCATGTTCCGAGCAGTCCCCAGGAATTGAGTGGCATGGCAGCAACCGCCGCCACGCAGAGACAAGTACCAATTTGAATGGTGGAAATGAAGCGAATCTTGTCGCGGCCGCGGCTCACTCGAGCCCATATGAAGCTGGTGAGGTTTGCGAAGTTTGGTGCGGCGCTGACAAACGCCACCGCAAAGTCCAAGAGCTCCGGCGAAATGCCCGGCACTCCCGTCCACGCCTTCTTGACGAGCACCGACATGGTGCCGCCTTCAATCGCGCCAAGCATGATGGGAAGGAACGCCCATGAAAGCAATTCGCGCGCATAGTTGGCGCGCTGCATCGGCGGCAGCGTGCGCGGATGGAATCCCCAGAGCCAGCTGGTGAAGAGTTCAACCAGCGAGCGTGGGTGTGCGGCGTGCTTCATTTCAAAACGACAAGCGGAGCGGTGGGGTGGATGAACGGAGCCCGACCCCATCGGGGGCTGGCGGACGCGAAGCTCGAACCCCAAGCGTAGGTGGGTTCGCCTGCCGTCGATCCCGGCCTTCCACTCGAGGGAGGCATGGCCTTCGTCGCAGCGATTGGGTGGCGATCCCTTGGGGTTCGCATCGGTTCGAGCAAATAGGCGTCGAACCTGCACCCGATGGGGTCGGACCCCGTCAATCCGAGTGCAGTCTAGCCCGGCAATAGGCCCGTGCGAAGCAATGACTGCGGAAGTGTGGTGCGATAGGCATCAAAGGTTCGATCCAAGGAGTCGGGAATCATCCGGGTGGATCCGAGAACACTCATAAAGTTAGTGTCGCCGTTCCAGCGCGGAACCACGTGGCCATGCAGGTGCTCGGGGAGGCCCGCTCCCGCCGCGCGGCCGAGGTTCAGTCCGACGTTCATGCCTTGCGGGTGGAAGGTGTGCTGGCACAAGTCCATGGCCAACTCCATCAGCCTCCAGAAGTGCGCTCGATCCGGAGGGGTGTAGGCGTCGATGGTGGGCATTGGTTCGCCAAGTGCCACCAACAGATGGCCGTTGGTGTACGGGTAGCGATTGAGGAGCACCATGCCGCGGGTATCCCGGTGGACGACCTGTTGTTCAGTATCGCGGTCGGGGTGCGCCCAGTAGTCGGCCAGGAAGTTGGGGCTGCCCGCCGGTGGCGATGCCTTGGCGGCGTTGACTTGCGATTCAAGGGCGCTGATGTAGGCCATGCGCCAGGGTGCCCAAAGGGATGAGTGCATGCTCGAAGTGTAGGAAATGGAATCTCAAGAAACATGAAATGTGCGATGATTCAGTGTGATCCACGTTGCACAGGCGGCTGGCAGGGGATGGCCAAACCCGGGCGCTTTGGCAGTGCTTGGGAGAAATTCCAAGAATTATTTTTGGTGCCTCAGGAGCCGCCTGCAGATTCATGAGTTTCACTGAGGAAATCGAGTTACGTCTCATCCGACATATGCTTAAAACCGAGTTTACAACACCGTCAGTTTTCTTAAGTTGTTTCGCAGAATGAGATTGCGTTAGCGCTCCGACTTGGATCACTGCCTGTGCACACGCTGCGTAAGTATGTGGGCGTTGTCGCGTGCATTTCTCCTGTGGATTCCGCGGTGCGATTCTGTAGAGAGAACGCGCTTCTGGTGGTCGTTGATTTGTTTGACTCGCTGTCGTTCCGGGATATGTTTGCTTCGGAGGAGGGAAACTCCATGAGTTCGATCCAAGTAGAGGAAAAGGTTGTTGATTCTGTGCTCCAACGGGGCGGGTCAACACTGCGTTCAATCGCAGATGGGTTCAAAGAAATTTATCCGCAGCTGCGGTCGATGGCATCGGTGTTGATGCGCCAAGAGCGCGCCAGCCACACGTTGCAGCCGACCGCCATTGTGAGCGAGGCGTTTCTGCGCCTTGCGCATCGCAATCCAGGCGAGTTTGCCAACGCAAACAACCTGTTGGCGGTGACTGCGCACGCCATGCGCTGCGTGCTGGTTGATCATGCCCGTTCACGCGGTGCCGCCAAGCGCGGCGCAGCGAAGCGTGGCGGAGATGCAGCACTGGCGTTCTTGGCCGACGAAAGCCGCATGGATCCATCGGATGTGTTCGCTATCGATGAAGCGCTCACTGAACTTGAGGAAATGGACGCACGGGCTGCGCAGGTCTTGGAATGCAAGGTGTTCGCCGGCATGACGGTTGCGGAGATCTCCGAAGCGCTGGGTGTTTCCCGACCAACCGTGAACCGCGACTGGCGATTCGGGCGGGCGTTCTTGGCGCAGAAACTCGGCATCGACCTCAATGGCCTTGAAGAAGAAGGCGATTCGGCCCGTTAATGACTGACCGTAGCGCAAGTACTCAAGTGCAGACAGGTCACCGCGCACCGGCGGGTGACGCAGCGAAGTCGAGTCGCCTTCGCCGCGCGCGAGCCATCTTCACGTGTGCTTGCGACATGCCCGCTGATGAGCGCCTGATGTTCGTTGAAGATTCCTGCGGTGGCGATCTCGCGCTGCTGGAATTGGTTCGATCACTCTTGCGTGCTGATGAAGGTGGCGTTTCTGCGTGGGATTGCGCGGGCGTTGAAGTGGTGTCGATGTCACCGGTACTTTCGCTGCCTCTTGGCTATGAGCCGATTCGTGAACTTGGGCGTGGTGGCGCGGGGGTGGTGCAACTGTGCCGCGAGACTGAGTCCGGTGAACTGGTAGCAGTGAAGTTGGTTCATGTGGAGAGTTCCGGTCGCAGCGCTGCAGCACGCTTTCGCCGTGAATGGCGGTTGCTGGCTCGGCTGCGTCATCCCGCGCTGGTGGCGCTGCGTTCCGCGGGCACGCTTGATGGCGGATGCGCGTACTTGGTGATGGATTTCATTGACGGCCAAGACATCCGTAAGCATTGCCGCGAGCAACATGTTCCTGCTTATCGCCGCATGGAGATGCTGGTGTCGATCGCCGACGCGCTGGCAGTTGCGCACGGGCATGGCATCATTCATCGCGATCTCAAGCCGGGCAACATCTTGGTCGAACGTAACGGTGGTGCTCGCCTCATCGATTTCGGTGCAGCGCGCGTCCTTGACGGCGATCTCAACACGCGCCAAGAGCACACGCTGACTGGGCAAATCATTGGAACACTGAGCTACCTGAGCCCCGAGCAGGCTTCTGGTAATTCGCGACACGCGGATCATCGATCCGACCTGTATCAACTTGGAGTGGTCGCTTACGAACTGCTTGCGGGCACCTTGCCCTACGACATGGATGGCCACACATCCGCTGAGATGCTGCGCACCATCATTGCGGAGCCCGCCCGGGCGCTTGATAGCACTGGTGCTGTAGAGGCTGGACATCCAGCAGTGGCATTCTTTGAGCGTGCCTTGGCCAAGTCACCCGAGCAGCGCTTTGGTTCTGCTGCCGAGATGGCGGACGCCATGCGCGCCGTCGTCGAGACGCTCAAGATTACTGATTCACAAGCCGCACGCTGAGACGACCGCCGCATTCAAGTCGGCAGGTGATCTTGGTTCGACCGTGGGGGAGTTCAACCCGAACGCGGCGTTCCGTGCTATCTGAAATGGCATCAAAGATTGGTACGTCCCAGGCGTCATCTGCGCACAGGTAACTGTTGTCCGGAAGTTGGTACAGGATCTCAGCGACCGCGTTCGCGGATCCGCTGCAGATCACCAGTTCAACGTCGAGTGCTTGATCATCGGTCGAAGCCATGCAGCGATTCGCGTCGACGAACATGCGGGCTTCGTGGCGATTGAATGCGCTTCCAGATCCCACGGCTGGCTGCAGCCACTCGTGCTCCGCGCGCCCGTGGCGGGCAACGGCGTTTTCAACGGTGGCATGGGCAGTGCGAGCTGGTCGCGCGATGGTTCGCGCAGCAGGTTCGTCATGCGTGGAAGTTGCGTAGCTTGGGGAAAAGTCACGGTCCATCTGAAATACCTCACAACTCGGGTTCAATGAGCCTTTAACCAATCTCTCCACACTCACAGGCGTAAGGAACCGAAATAATGGATCAGGCATCTTCACAGAATGTGAATTTGTCTCAGGAGCCCGGGAGCGGTCTAGCGGGCTTCATGACGAAATGCCCGATTTGGCGCTGATTCTGGGCGTTCACTGACCCGGAGCGGGGTTTCAAATTGTCCGCTCCAGAAGCGAATACTTCCCGTGGGGAGGCTGCCGGCACGCGTGGCACCCATGGCTCGGAGCGCCATCAGCCGGTCGCCGCGGACGGACACGGTCCATCCGGGGATGGAATTGCCGCCATCCGGATCGGCTGGCAATGCCCCGAGTTGGCTCGCAAGATCACGCAGCCGCCGCAGTGCCGCCACATCTTCCAGGTCAACTTCCCAGCCAGTGCGGGCCATGCTTGAACCCGGCCACCACAGGTGCGAGCGCCGCCGGGCAACGCCGTTCTCGCGCAGTTCCAGCACCACGCCGATCAACATGTCTGCGTAGTCCGTGCTTGCGAAGGCGCGCGTATTGAAACGAATTCCAGCGGGGCGATCGTCATCGGTCCAGATGGATACGGGGAAATCAAATGCCTCGCGAGCGGTYTGSGTGATCTC